>JAENVX010000143.1 GCA_016650355.1 Bacteroidia bacterium
CCGTGCCCATTACAGCGCAATGACCGCGACTTCTGCCCATGCAAGCTTCTGTAACTCTGAGTTCTTCATTGCTCATTTCGCCTGCCCGCACGGCATCATTAAATCTCCAAATATCGCTCGTGCCAATATCACGGCCCTCGTATTTACCTGTAAGCATAGGGCCACCAGAAACAACAAGCGTTGGAATGTTTACACTGCAGGCACCCATCACAAGTGAAGGCGTTGTTTTGTCGCATCCGCAAAGCAAGACAACTCCATCTATTGGATTGGCACGAATAGATTCTTCAACATCCATGCTGGCGAGATTTCTATACAACATGGCAGTAGGCTTGATTAGCGTTTCGCCCAACGACATCACAGGAAATTCCACAGGAAAACCACCAGCTTCAGAGATACCTCTCTTCACAGATTCTGCCAACTCACGAAAGTGGGCATTGCAGGGCGTTAACTCTGACCACGTATTGCAAATTCCTATTACCGGTTTATCTTGAAATTCATAATCTGGTATGCCTTGGTTTTTCATCCAGGCACGATAGATGAACCCATCTTTTCCAGGTTTACCGAACCAACCTTGACTGCGTAGTTTTACTTTCATCTGTTAAGAATAATTAGTATTGAGTATAAAAAAAGAAATTTAAGAAATTTAAACTGCCCCTCAACGCAAGTTGCCCTTTTTGCGTATTCATGTTGATACAACAATAGTTGGTACATTTACACCATGTCATTAGAAGAAGATATTAAACAGGAGAAGTTTGAGAATGAATTTCAAAAGGTTGCCGTGAATATTCTTTATACCAGCAGCTGGTTGCACAACCTCAATGCAGATCGGTTAAAAGCGTATGATATAACACCTGAGCAATTCAATGTATTAAGAATACTAAGAGGGAGTCATCCAAAGGCGCTAATGCTTGCTGATGTTACGTGCCGGATGATCGATAAAAGCAGCAATGCAACAAGGCTTGTTGAAAAGCTTCGTTTAAAAGGCTTGGTGAGGAGGGAAATATGCCCGGGAAACAGAAGACAGGTAGATATATCAATTACTTCAAAGGGCTTGGAGATTCTGACTAAAACAGATAACGAATCCAACGCATGGTTTGGTAAACTGAAAAATATTACAAAAGCAGAAGCGCAAGAATTAAATCGGATACTTGATAAGCTTCGCGGATAAGAAATAAAAAGCGTAATTTGTAGTAGGGATTTATTGTTTAAAAATCAATTCACATATGGAGAATACCCTCACCAAAAACGTGCTTCAGATTTTAGAAGAGCCGTTTCAGATTACTAACGAACAAGTCAAGTTCTTTGAGGAAAATGGATTTGTTAAGATAAAGAATGTATTGCCGCCCGATACCGTCCGATACATGAACGATACTATTTCGGCAGAGGTAAAGCGACTGAACACTCAGCATTTGCCAATGGAGCAGCGGGACACATATGGAAAGGCTTTCCTGCAGATCATGAACCTTTGGACAAAGTCCGATTTGATAAAGGAAATTGTTTTCAGCAAACGTCTTGCTAAGATGGCTTCCGATTTGATGAGTGTTAGCGGTGTGAGAATGTATCATGATCAGGCCCTTTTCAAAGAGCCGGGTGGTGGTCACACACCTTGGCATGCAGATCAATATTATTGGCCATTGGAAACTGATAAGACTATTACCGTATGGATACCGCTTCAAGAAACTAAGTTAGAACTCGGTCCACTGGAGTTTAGCGCGAAGAGTCAGCAAATACAGGAAGGCAGAAACTTAAAAATCAGCGATGAAAGTGAAAAGGAACTTCAGAAAAAATTAACGCTCAATAATTTTAAACAAGTGATCGAACCATTTGATATTGGCGAGGTGAGCTTTCATTCGGGCTGGATTTTTCACAGAGCTGGACCAAATAAGACTGACAAGATGCGCAACGTGATGACCGTTATCTATATGGACAAAGATATGCGGCTAAAAGAGCCTGCCAATGAAAATCAAATCGATGATTGGAATACATGGTGTCCAGGTGCCGAGGTGGGCAAGGTAATTGACACGCCTCTAAATCCAATATTGTATTCATAATAATGATTCATTCAAAAGCTGCTATTGCTGATGGTATCGGAAATTTTTCAATTCAATCCATCCTTGTTGATGACACCCCTAATGGCGATGAAGTTTTAGTGCAAATAAGAGCGGCTGGGATTTGCCATACAGATTGGGATTCACTTTCGTGGGGAAAGCCATTGATTATGGGGCATGAGGGAGCAGGGATAGTAAAGAAAGTAGGTCCTAGGGTCACTTCACTGAAAGAAGGAGATTCAGTTATCTTGAACTGGGCGATTCCCTGTTATCAATGTTTCGCTTGTCAGGAAGGAAACCAGCATCTGTGTGAAGTCAATTCTGCAGTAATCGCAGGAAATAAAGTAAGCCATGGGCATGCGCGTTTAGAGGGTAGTAAGTTAAACGGTGCTCCAGTTGAACGTTCATTCAGTATTGGAACCATTTCCGAGTATACGTTAGTGAGAGAAGCCGCTTGTGTTAAGATAACAGTGGAGATTCCTTTTCCATCTGCCGCGATTATCAGTTGTGGAGTGATGACAGGTTTTGGTTCTGTAGTAAACGTGGCAAAAGTGAAAGCCGGATCTTCTGTCGTAGTCCTGGGTAGTGGAGGTGTAGGACTCAATGTGATTCAGGGGGCAAGAATTTCAAAGGCTTCTAAAATAATTGTGATTGATATAAATCCTTCCCGACTTGAAATGGCAAAAAAATACGGAGCGACACATACCATACTGGCAGCAAAAGATGATGTTGGACTTTTAGAGGCTGCATCGAAAGTTAAAATGTTGACAGAAAGAGGAGCGGACTATGCTTTTGAATGCACAGCAATTCCTTCACTTGGTGCTGCTCCTTTGGCGATGATTAGAAATGCAGGAATGGCCGTGCAGGTAAGTGGAATCGAGCAAGAGATAACAATAGATATGCGACTTTTTGAATGGGATAAAATTTATGTAAATCCCTTATATGGTAAAGCGAGGCCTCAAATTGATTTCCGAATTTTGCAAGAGCTTTATGCAAAAGGAGATTTATTGTTAGACCAGATGGTGACACAAACGTATAACATCGATCAACTGCATAAAGCCTTTTCTGATATGCATGTTGGCTTGAATGCTAAGGGAGTAATTGTTTTTTAATTTAAGATAGAATGTCTGCCTTTTTCACAATTGGAATCTCTGATCCGGAATTTGAATTTGATCATCTGCGTTGGATAACTGTAAAGAGCAAAGCACTGGGAAGGAGGGCGGACATTACAATTTATGTTCCACCCAATGCACAACCATATGCTTCATTGGATATGGTGATACTCCTTCATGGAGTTTATAGTTCGCATTGGGCGTGGGCGTTAAAAGGTGGAGTTCATAAAACAGCTTCACGTTTAATTGAAAATGGGAAGATGAGACCTATGGTTTTAGTAATGCCTTCAGATGGCCTTTATGGAGATGGCAGCGGCTATTTACAACATAAAACAGAGGACTACGAAAAGTGGATTTTGGATGAAGTAGTAGCTGCCGTTCAAGCCAATGTTCCAATTGTAAATCAAAAGTCTAAAATCTTTATCACTGGTCTTTCAATGGGTGGTTATGGTGCGCTTCGTTTGGGTGCCAAGTACCCAAATGTATTCAGCTCCTTTTCCGGCCTTTCATCAATTACAGAATTTGCTCAGATGGCATTGTTTCTAGAGGGGAATGATGACACTGTGTTAAGGAATAGTGTCCTGTCTAAAGAAAGTGTATTGGAATGTTTGTTGGCAAACAAAGAAAGACTTCCTTTTTTTCGATTCGACTGTGGAACCGAAGATCTTTTGATTGCATTTAACAGAGGACTTCATAAAAGCCTAAATGAACATGGCATTAAGCATAGTTATTCCGAATATCCCGGTGGCCATCAGTGGGAGTATTGGAAAAAGAATGTCGAAGATTCACTTTTATTTTTCAATGGATTTTAGGTAAACACTATTACCAACCCCGAACTTTAGCAAATACCAATTCCGCGTCAAGGCCAACTCCGTCTTGGAATAACAAGCATTCTTGTGCTCATTAATACTACAGGTGAACAAATTTCTTAAAATAATTGTATATACAATAATTGTCGTAACTTTATTTAAGAATCATCGTTTTTATAATCAAAATCAAAGAAAATAATGAAAACAACGCTTCATAAGGCAAATACACGCGGCCTTGCCAACCACGGCTGGCTCAATAGCAGCCACACGTTCAGCTTTGCGAATTATTATGATCCCAACCGAATGAACTTTGGAGCATTGCGTGTTCTAAATGATGATATTGTGGATGGTGGAAAAGGCTTTGGCACGCATCCTCATGATAACATGGAAATTATTTCAATTCCGTTATCCGGTGATCTTGAGCACAAAGACAGCATGGGCACGAAGGCGGTGATCAGGCAAAATGATATTCAGATTATGAGTGCAGGTACAGGCATTTCTCATTCCGAATACAATAAGAACACAGATAGAAAAGTGAACTTCTTGCAGATTTGGGTGATGCCAAAAAAGAGGAATATAGAGCCCCGATACGATCAAATTACTTTGAAGGAAGAAGATCGGATAAACAAACTACAACAAGTGGTCAGTCCTTCAAAAACGGATGAGGGTGTTTGGATCAATCAGGATGCGTGGTTTCATCTTGGTAAATTAAAGATGGGATTCCAAACAGAATATGCCATCAAACAAAAAGGCAATGGTGTTTACGTTTTTGTACTGGAAGGAGATATAACAGTCAATGCACAGAAGTTGAACAAACGTGATGGTTTTGGTGTGTGGGAGGCGGATAAGATTGCAATTGTTGCAGATAGTGATTCTGAAATTCTGCTGATGGATGTACCGATGGGATGAAAGTCAATGGTAAGGAGTATTTAGTCCTTAGTATCAAATTTTTAAATGATCTGAAAGTCCCTCTCCTTTTGGAGAGGGATTTAGGGTGAGGTATTATGAAAACAAGAACCGTATCACGATTATTATATGCACAGATGGTGGACATGGGAGGATTTCCTGTCCGGCAACCATTCCCCACTCAACAAGTAGAACGAATTGATCCCTTCTTGCTGTTGCATCATGCAGATGTGAAAGCCCCTGTTCATATCGAACCGCGTCATGCGGGCATTGGCCCTCACCCTCATCGGGGATTTTCTCCCGTCACATTCATTTTTAAAGGTGGAGTGCATCATCGCGATAGCAGAGGTAATAACAATGTTGTTTATGCGGGGGGCGCTCAGTGGATGAATGCAGGAATGGGTGTGATCCATAGCGAAAGGCCACCAGATGATATATATGAAATCGGGGGGAGACAAGAAATTATCCAATTGTGGATAAATACTCCAGCAACTCATAAAATGGATCAACCCACATATTTCCCACTTGCAGCGGAGGAAGCACCAAGCTTTAAGAGCGAAGACGGAAAAGTTAGTGCCAGAATTTTTTCAGGAAATATATTAGGTGTTAAAGGTCCCATACCTTCACATACAGAAGTCAATGCTGCAACGCTTGAATTAAAGAGTGGAGGAAAAATTTCTGTTGAATTGCCAGACATGCACAATGCTCTCGTTTACCTTTTGGATGGCAAACTTAAAGTAGAGGGTTTTGGATTAGTTGATGGTTTGAATGCGGTGATGTTTAAAAATGACGGAGAGGGTGTTACGGTAGAGGCTTTGAAAGACACACGCATACTTTTGCTAAGTGGCGAACCGTTGAATGAAAAAGTAGCATCGCACGGACCGTTTGTCATGAACACTCAGACTGAAATTATGGAGGCCATGCGTGACTATCAGAAGGGAAAGATGGGGGTGCTAATTGAAGAACACTAAACTATTAAAAGAAATATTTCGACTATCAATAAATCAAATTAATTAATCAACAATCAAAATGGAATCACAAAATATTAGTTTTATTAAGGCACTTAAGGGTGGCGCAATCGCAGGGCTGATTGGCGCAGGCCTCAACAATATTTGGTCATTGGTTGCCAGCGCGTTTGGCGCCACAATTCCTCCGGGTTTTGCAATAGCGATAACCATGTCGTCTATTTTTCCTTTATTGATCGGGGCGGTGATCTATTTCTTTTTGAAAAAATATGCGTCAAAAGGAGGTATGATCTGGTTGGCACTCTCTATCGGGTTTACTTTATTTAGCTTTTTTCCAGTATTCAATTCGCCTCAATTACCTGATGGGTCGGTTATGGATAGCACCTTCCCATTACTAGTTGTTCCGATGCATCTTATTTCAGGCTTTCTTGGCGCATGGGGCATTCCAAAATGGTCAAAATAAACTCTACTGCTTAATTTCTGTTATAACCTTTAACTTACTTTTAATAAAATTTTAGAACAACTTATTGAAATGCAAAAATCTACCCAAATCGAAGTTCAGGTAATTGAAGAAATTCAGCAACGCAGGAGTAGACGTGCCTATGCTGACAATCCGATAGAACCAGAAAAATTGCACGCCATATTCGAGGCAGCACGCTGGGCACCCTCCAGTATGAATGAACAGCCTTGGACATATATATATGCTACCAAAAATCAACCAGAACTGTGGGAAAAACTTTTTGGTGTTTTGAACGATGGCAACAAAACCTGGGCTGGTAATGCGGCACTGCTAATTTTGAGTTTAGCCCGGAAAAAATTTAGAGGAAATGATCAGCCAAACGGATCAGCTAAATATGATTTAGGTGGAGCGAATGCGTTTCTTTCACTGCAGGCAACTCATCTTGGTTTAAATGTTCATCAGATGGGTGGATACGATCGTCTAAAAGCCAAAGAAGTATTGAATATTTCTGACGCATATGAATTTGGGGTGATGATGGCCGTTGGATATCCAGGCGATATAGAGTCTTTGCCAGAAGGATTAAGGCAGCGTGAACTTGCTCCACGTGAGCGTTACGTTCAACAGGAATTTGCTATGAACAAATCGTTTTAAATGGAACAAGAAAAGATAGCCGTTGCAACGATTACAAACGAAGTCTACAAGACAGAGCTAAAAGCTCGTCAGCATACATTAGTTGCAGATGAACCGGAAGATGTGGGGGGCAAAGATTTGGGACCACGCCCGGGAGATTTTTTAAGGATGTCTCTTGCCTCCTGTAAGGCCATCACCCTACGCATGTACGCCACCCGAAAAAACTTTGAGATCAAAGAAATACAGGTGACAGTCTCTACAGAAGAAGGCGAGGGGAAAACTATTCTGCACACACAAATAAAAATAGACGGTAACTTAGATGAAGCACAACACAAACGGATGCTGCAGATTGCTAAGCTTTGCCCTGTTCATAAAATGCTTACCAATCCCATTGAAATTAATACTGAGTTGAGTGTCAGTTGAAACAGAATGGTTTACAATAAACTTTAGCTTGTTATGAAAGACATTACAAAAAAATACACCAACGGAGAGGTGACCATTGTCTGGAAGCCCGGCATGTGCATGCATTCTGAAGTTTGTTTTCATGGATTAGGTGAAGTGTTTGATCCACGAAAGCGGCCCTGGATAACTCCTGAAAGTTCAAACACAGAACGTATTGTTGACCAGGTTAAGAAGTGTCCTTCCGGGGCACTTAGTTATTATATGAACGTTGAAGGTGAACAGGAGCAGGTGAAAGTTGAAGCAGGCACAATTGTAGAACCTACACCAAATGGCCCATTAATGGTATATGGAAGAGTTATGATAAAAGACCCAATGGGAAATCTAACAGAAAAAAATAATGTCACTGCCTTGTGCCGTTGTGGGGGATCTGCCAACAAGCCATTTTGCGATGGCACCCATAAGAAAATAAATTTTCAAGGGTGAGTTCCGAATTTTTTAATTGCTCACATTTTGATTTTACTATCTTCGCCTAATTCATTAGGGATGTTAGCTCAGTTGGTTCAGAGCATTACCTCGACAAGGTAAGGGTCGCTGGTTCGAGTCCAGTACATCCCACAAGGTAGATGAGGAATTGTTCATATTCTTTGTGAATTTTGTCTTCACATCAAACATGCACACTGCACGCCTAGCCTCTATCCCGTTTGTTCACAACCCGTAAATTTTAAACTCCCTCATCGTCCACGCCACTTCAAAGTCGAACGGCTTTCCTCTCCGTTCGCCATGAACAACCGTTTCAGATTTTGTTAATGTGATCCGTAAAAATTTCGTGTTCACCGGATTGAATCGGATAGCCATCGATGATCCTGTGCCTTCACCTTTAATAATTACTTTTGTCCATAGCTTGCCATCCAAAGACACATCCACATCATACTCTTTCGGATACGTTTGAATGGGTGGGGGAGATCCTTTTTGCCAGCCGCGACTAATTGATGGCGATTTGAATTGTAGTTCGGTCAATGAGATAACGGATGGAAGTTCAACCTGAAACCACATGCCAGCTTGTTGTGTAATGCCTGTTGTCCAGCCTTCAAAGGTAAAAGCTCCTTGAGCTGATGCTGTACTTCCCTTACGTGTTTCAGCAGTGTGACTGGCACTCATCTTCCAGTTTGGAGCGGGCAACATTGCCTTTGGTACTGATGCCCAGAGTGCATCAAAGGTGTAAGGTATTGTTTGCTTGGCAGTTTCAGAGCGTACTCGCG
>JAENVX010000144.1 GCA_016650355.1 Bacteroidia bacterium
CATATTATGTCCTTCACTTTTTTCATACTTCAGACAAAAAAGAAGCCTTCGTTCTCAACTTAACAAATTTAGATGAAGCGTTGAGTATCTTGCTTCATAGAGTACCAGATTTGCACCTGCCTACGAGGAACATTCTCATGAGTCTGCGCAAAGCCATTTCCAACTTTCTGGTTACGCTACCGAATGTGTTTATTAAACCTGCCAACGATTCTCCACCCTTGCCTGATCTGTCTGAACTTGAAAAAAAAGGAATTCCTATTCTACATACGGAACATGCTGAAGAAGAATACACCAAGCTGGTAGCAAGGCGTAAATTACTGCTATCGCTTATCCGAGACGATGGGTGGGAGTGGAGTGACTTGCAGGCAGGAAGTTTTAATCATGAATTAAAATTGAATAAAGATGGCCATTATAATTAATCGGTGATGACCAGCGGTAAATGTTATCCACCAAATTTAGGGAAAGTTGCTAAATAGCTTTGGAGGATATGCAAGAGAAAAACTTTTGTTATAAGCTTGTTGCCCAGGTATCGATCACCGCTTACTGTTTGTCGATTGCTTCTCATACCTACCTGTTTTTTCCTCTATTTTAATTCGGTAGACAATTGCCTTTGCTTTCTTTTCCACTATTTGTGGTCTCATAGGGTGATGCTTATCCGCTCTAATTGTTTCGCTGGCAACCAATGGCATAAGTCTGTCAGTTAGAATTTGCATACTCTTTCCTGAGATGTTGAACTTCATTTGAAAATAAAATGGAGGGTGTATGCTCTCTCGCAGAGGATGAATGCATTTTTATTGACCATTGATAAAGAGTTTGAAAATTGGTTGCTAACTACTTATAAAGAATCTGAGATTGACTACTATCACATCGTCCTGAAACGGAGACGATGCGCGAAAAGAACTGCTGTATCATAGTTGACAACAGCACAATTGGAATAGTAAGAACCGCTACTATATAAAACCGTTTGTAGAAATCAGCAATCATAGCATGATGGTCATGACCAGCCATACCCATGGGTGGATTATCGCCATGATGCTTGGCATCGTGGGAATCATGGTTCATTTTTGAATGGTCCATTTGGATGATTAGAAAAAACCGGTTAACAAAAAAAGCTGACGTCAAATCAGCTTCGAGTTAATTATATAAATTGTAAAAATGGTGTCCATCGTTGATTGAATTGAAACCAATCTACCTTGATCAACTTACTTACCGTTTTGATTCAATTTTTGCGTCTGTAGCGGAAGATAAATACAACTATGAGCATGATGATTAGCGGAACAATCCATATTCCCCAACCCATTCCCCAGCCCATGTTCCAGAAATTCTCATGTCCAGCCATTACCAGTTAGAATTTGCTTTGTCAATATGACCTTACTTCATTTTATCCATTTTCATGGACTTCATCACTTTTGGATGGTCGTGCATAGAACTAGCCATCATTTTACAATTGGCCTCGTTAATATCGCACATATCCATG
>JAENVX010000145.1 GCA_016650355.1 Bacteroidia bacterium
ATAGTTTTTCACCATTGTAGTTCGGGATCACAACAGAAATGCCATGTGCCTTGAAGCTAATTTTAGTTTCATTAAAAACAGGAAGGCTTCTATTCAATGCTAACAACTTCGAGTATTTGAAAAAAGTATACGTTGCATTTGCAAAAGAAATTTGCAGGCCGGCTAAGCCGGAGAGAAAACCGGTTCGAAGAAAATAATTTCGAAAAAAAGTGTAAATCGTTTTGTATATAACCTTAAAGTAGCTACTTCCGACCAAGACCCTCGCACTCTGGGCAAAAAGGGAAGAATATTGATTGGCCTTAATTACTAACTGATCTGCATTCTTATATGCTTTATGTAATAATTCCCCTTTTAAAAGTTTAACATTCGACTTAGGGTATAGAATAACTTTGTCATGTGGATTTGAGCCTCCCCATTTTCCAAAATTTCTATTCCACAATCGGAGTTTTCTATCAGGGTACCAGTCCGTGTACCTTTCCATTTTCCTTCATAGCTTGATAAACGATTAAAATAATAGCCGTCACAATTTAGATTTTCTTTAACTTTTAAAATCGATTGAGCTAACTCTTCAGAGAGATACTCATCACCATCTAAAGAAATTACATGATCATACGTGGCGTTTTCCAGGGCATAATTTTTTTGTTCAACGTGACCAATGAAAGGATGCTCTATAAATCTAACATTTCGTTTTACACATTCTTCCTTAGTTTTATCCTTTGAATAAGAGTCAACAATTAATATTTCATCAGCTACCGGAATGAGGGAATCGATACACCTTCCGATGTTCTCCTCCTCGTTATATGTAATTATAATCGCACTGATCTTAGTCATCTAAACACAGTTTTGTATCTAAAATACGCGCGAATTTACCCATAAAACAAAAGTGCTCCTAGAAAAGGATCACTTTCACCAAAGCAATTATAGTTGACCCCTAACGTTTCGCCACCAGACTTTGCGATTTTGCCATATTTATAAACTCAATGCGATAGCCCTCCTTGTCAACACCTCGCGCACCTTGTGCTAGCTGGAGAATCTGATCCATTGAATACTCCTTCACAAAATCGGACTCCCTTAACCTCATCCCAAAGCCAGCGACCGCTGCCGACCATCCTTATGATTCCATAAAAACCCTCAAAAAAAAATTATATTAACACAATGTTCATCCGCCAGAAACCGTCAATCGTACCTGATTCTGAGCTTCTACTTCACTATAGAAGTTCTGGCGATGTCCAGATCCTGGGTGAACTCTTCACCCGCTATACTTCGTTGATGTATGGAGTTTGCCTTAAGTATCTGAAAGACAGGGATGACTCTAAAGATGCTGTGATGCAAGTATTTGAGAAACTTGTCCAAACTCTTCGCGAGCATGAGATTGAGAACTTTAAAAGCTGGCTTTATGTCACAACACGAAATCATTGCCTGATGCAATTGCGAGCAAAAAAGGGTAAAATGACTGAAGAATTATCACCTTACCTTATGGAAACAGATCCTTTTTTTCATCTGGAAGAGGAAACAGAATTAGAATGGAATCTTAGTAAATTGGAGAAGTGTATGGAGCAATTGGTTGTTGAGCAAAAGCGTTGTGTTCAATTGTTTTATATGGAACAAAAATGTTATAAAGACATTACTGGGCTAACCGACTTTAATCTAAATCAGGTGAAAAGTTTTATACAGAATGGTAAACGAAATTTGAAAAGTTGCATGGAGCGAAATGGCTGACTTTAAAGACGATATTGAAAAATATAGAAACGGAGAAATGTCTTCAGCTGAAAGGCATTCACTTGAAAAGAAAGCGTTGAGCGATCCCTTTCTTGCGGATGCCCTGGAAGGTGTTGAGTCGATTTCACCGGAAGATTTTTCAGTAGATATTTCTGAAATCAACCAAAAACTTCCTTTCCACAGAAAAAAAACAATTTGGCTGACCCCATTGCGAATTGCTGCCGGCATCATACTATTGATTGGTGGTTCTTTTTTTATTTACACTCTCAGCAAACCAGAAAATCAAGTTGCATTACAAAAAGAGACTACTTCTTCACCAAATACCTCAAATGCGGACTCAACTTCCAAGAAAACTCAACCTGAATTATTAAGTCTGAATAAAAATGAAGCGATAGCCGAACTGAAAACAGAATCCGGTCCAACCCCCTCAAAGACAGATGGCAGTGGCACTATTAGACCAGCAGCCGACCCCACTACATCGTCACAAACAATAAATGAGGCACGTGATCAGGGCTTGGAAGCAGAACCAGTTGCTGAGCTTTCAGAAATAGTGGCTGAAGAAGTGGATATACGTAATGAGAAAATTGCGACTGCACCCGTTCAGATGGATTTGAAAAAAGAAGCCATGAAAGATGATGTTGTAAGTCGATCGCAAGCAAGAAAAAGTAAGCTTGCAGGAGATTTTCAAATGCCGAGGATTGTAAGTGGACAAGTCACTTCGGCCGAGGATGGATTGGCATTGCCTGGTGTGAGTGTCATTGTAAAAGGAACTACCACAGGAACGGTCACCGATATGCAAGGTGATTATTCTATCCCCCTTGAAGGCAATAATCAAATGCTCGTGTTTTCATTTATTGGATTACAAACCAGTGAAGTCTTCCCTAACGATGAATCAAAAGTCAACGTAAAGCTTTTAGAAGATGTATCCCAGTTGAGTGAAGTGGTGGTTATGGGTTATGGATTTGTTCGGGATGAAAATGAAACTCCAATCATTAAACTTGCCGAACCCTTGGGTGGAAAAAAAGCGTATAACAACTATTTGAAAAGCAACCTTCGGTATCCATCACAAGCTTTAGAAAACAAGGTAAAAGGCAAAGCCACAATTGGTTTTATTGTTGGCACTGATGGCTCCCTACGTGATTTTAGCGTTGTAAAAAGTCTGGGTTATGGTTGCGATGATGAAGTTATCAGATTGGTGAAAGAGGGACCAAAATGGTCGCCAAGTACAGAAGGTAATGTAGCTATTGACAGCAAGGTGAGGGTGAAAATAAAATTTGACGTGCAAAATGGAAGGAAGTAAGCGTTTGGATGTTTAATTCAGTTACCTGATCTTAGAATGCATGACCAAAAAAGCCACCGCCAAAACTATCCCCCGCGAAATTCTTGATCTGGTTAGAAAGGAATTTAATGCTTCCGAATTCAGTACCATGTCGCGCGGGACTGGCAAGTGGAGTTTTATTCCGTACCTCCAAAAATGTTTATATAAATTTTTGGAGGACCACACAGAAGAATTGCCAACGCTGATCGTACAATATCCAAAAGGACCCACTGAAGATTTATTGAGAAGAGCTTTCAATTTAAAAAGCCCACCAGGAGCCACTAAGTCACTCAGGGATTTGTTGTGCCTATTTGCAACGCAATCCAAACTGGATTGGAATACGGTCATCTCAACACATTACAGTGACAAGTATTCATCCCTCCTTGATCAGGAAAAACAAGAATTAATTCCAGAACAAAGTCCCTCTCCATCCATTGACAACTTTGCTAATAAAATCGCTGAACTTCTCCTTGAAAAACTTTCATCCAAAGAAATTGAAATTGTGAAGAAGCAAATGCTGGATGAGAAAGTAGATCGGGTAAATCACGATGAGCTTATTGATAATATTTTGGTGCCTTCACAAAATGATCCTAACAATCCTGAATTTCCCCCCAAGCCATTTTTCACACCAAAGTTTCCAGCGTCTTCAACCTATCAAATTCAACTACCTGGTTTCAAAAATGTTTGGCTGAAGGATGAAAGCACCAATCCTGGTGGTACACATAAAGCGAGAATGGCATGGGAGGTTGTTATTAAGGCCGTTCGCTATCAAATTAAGGAGATTTCACTCATTTCATCCGGAAGTGCAGCAACAGCAATTCAACACTTTTTTAACTTGTATGGTGTCAACACAACATTGAAAGTGCTGGTTGACCACCGTATGAAACCGGAGATTAAGAAACATCTGATTGACCTTGGCTGTAAATTATATGAGACTGATCTTTCGGAGAAACCGCTGACAGGAAAAGAAATAAAAGAACTTACAGACAATACAACAGGGATTGATATTACTTATCGCGAAGTATTGGATCGCTACAACGACAATTACTATGATTGGCTTTCTTACGAAATTATTAATGAAAATCCAGAGTATTGTTTTATTCCATTTGGAACCGGTGATTTGTTTATAAACATCCTGATTATAGCCGAACGTGAATTCAACAACAGAATTTTCAAACACGATCCTCGATTCACTGGAGATATAGATATTGTCAGCAAATGCAATTTTATTGGCGCCACGACACACAGTGAAAGCACTCGGCTCGATAAGTTATTCTCCTACCATTTGCCTTCCCTAAAAGACTATAACGATTACCTTGAATCGCTAATTGCTAACAACAGGATTGGTCAGGCTTCTGGAATTTTGGAGTTGGAAGAAGAATACATCGAAGAAGCACTTGACATAGCTAAACACCAAAATATAAAATGCGAGCCTAGTGGTATTGCGGGTTTGGCATTACTACTTCAGAACAAAAATGATATACCGCACCATGCTAAAATTCTAATCGTGAACACAGGCTGTACTGACTACTCTTTGTCAAGCAAACACAAGTAATTATGCCGTTAGGTAATGTGGCATAATTACCTTTTAATCCTTAGTCATCAATCGTACATCGTTACTGTGATGGATCATCGATGAGATCTTACGTGGAGGACTATCTTCGGCCAGGGATAGAAGTGGAAAGCCCGAAGCGTGCTGGGTTTGTGAGCAGCCGGACTTGGAACGCCTGCCTGACGGTAGGCAGGGATAGCCCAATGGCGCCTCGCCAGGCCGCAAAAAAAAATTAACTGTTGTTAACCATCTATCAAAAATAAAGCTTCCATAATTCATTATTCTTTCTACTTTTAAGGCGATAACATTCATCCTAAATATTTCTCATGAGTCTTTTTATCAAGAAACCTTTAGAGCAGTTAATGACCCAATCTTCCGATTCCAGCAAGGGATTGAAAAGAACCCTTGGAGCTGGAAATTTAATAGCACTGGGAATTGGTGCCATCATTGGAGCTGGCTTGTTTGTACGCACTGCGGCAGCTGCGAGTGAAGCAGCCGGACCTGCCGTGGTTGTGTCATTTATTGTGGCAGCAGTAGGTTGTGCTTTTGCAGGGTTGTGTTATGCCGAGTTCGCCTCGATGATACCAATAGCTGGCAGTGCGTATGCTTACGCCTATGTGACCATGGGAGAGTTTATGGCATGGATCATTGGCTGGGCGCTCGTATTGGAATATGCTTTGGCATCCGCAACTGTTTCTATAGCCTGGAGTGAGTATCTAAATAACTTGCTGGGTGGGGTAATTCCATATGAGTGGTGCCACTCACCATTTGAAGCTGGACTAAATGGTGCCACTGGTATTGTAAACCTTCCCGCTCTATTCATCCTGGTTATCCTCACATTAGTTTTGATAAGAGGAACGCAAGAGTCAGCAAGATTGAATGCTGTAATTGTTTTTGTAAAAGTAGCAATCGTGCTTGTGTTCATTGTGATTGGATGGGGTTTCATCAATGAAGCCAACTATACCCCATTCACAATTCCGCAGTCACTTCCAGATCATGACTCATGGAATAGGCATGGATGGGGTGGTGTGTTAGGTGGAGCCGGTATCGTCTTCTTCGCCTTCATTGGTTTTGATGCCGTATCCACTGCAGCACAGGAAGCAAAAAATCCGAAGCGAGACATGCCAATAGGAATATTAGGATCCCTTGTTATCTGTACGATTCTCTATGTCTTGTTTTCATATGTATTAACAGGTGTTGCCAACTACGAAGATTTCAAGACTGCAGGCAAAGAAGCCTCTGTTGCGTTTGCTATCAATACTTATATGCCAGGATACGAATGGCTCGGGACACTCGTTACCATTGCCATCTTAGCAGGATTTTCTTCTGTGATTTTAGTTATGCTGATGGGGCAATCACGGGTGTTTTACTCTATGTCCAAAGACGGCCTGGTTCCGAAAGTATTTTCTGAACTTCATCCAAAATTCCGTACACCTTTTAAATCAAATGCCCTTCTCTTAATATTTGTTGGATTATTTGCAGGGTTTGTTCCAGGAAGCATCGCTGGTGACTTAACAAGCTTTGGTACGTTGTTCGCATTTGTACTGGTATGTGCAGGTATTTGGGTCTTGCGTGTCAAGAATCCAACTGCCGTGCGGCCATTTAAAACCCCGTTAGTGCCACTGGTACCAATTTTAGGAATGGTGGTTTGTTCTAGTATGATTTTCTCGTTAGGAAAGGATACCCTCGTCTCCGCAATTTTATGGATGGTTGCTGGTTTGTTTATCTACTTTCTCTACAGTAAGAAGAATAGTATTCTTCGCAAGGAGATTCAGCAGTAAATGGCAATCAGTCGATCAGTAAGCAGTCACACTGATTATTATTTCAATTGATCACTTCGTCTGTTATCGAAAGTGTAGTTCCGGTAAGCTGAGTTCTGTATTTTCTAAGCGGCCTCCAGGCAACACCACCAGATGGATTTCCGTCTGAAAAATCAAAAGTCGATCCGCAACATGGGTCTGTCATATACAACGATGAACTGTGAATGTTTACAGTAGCACAGGCATCGTTCGGATGAAAAGAGCAATTCCGCTCGAAAGCATTGTATGAAGTTGCGTTCACCCGATAAACAATGATTCCTCTCACTCCTCCATTAACTTCTTTATATCCACCGTCCGTTCTTAAAGTTGCGTATTCTGGGAAGCTTAAGTTGATTATTATTTCATTAAATGGAATATATGGAATTGGGTCATCCGAAAGATCGGGCTGACACGCCACCATCACCAGCAAAATAGAAATGCAGAATTTAGTTTTTTGGATACTCATAAAATCCTCTACCACTTTTACGTCCCAGGTGACCCGCGTCTACTTTTTGTTGTTGCAACGGGCTTGGGCGAAATTTTGAATCCTGATGAAATCCATTGTACACAGAAGTAGTTACGGCTAAGTTAGTGTCAATCCCAATCAAGTCCATCAATTCAAACGGTCCCATTTTAAAACCAGCTGACCTTAGAAGTTTGTCTATCGTCCCAACTGGGGCAACATTTTCCTCCAATACTTTCAACGACTCCACATAATAATGACGCGCAACTCTGTTAACGATAAAACCAGGAGAATCTTTTGCCACTACTGAAGTTTTTCCAAGCTTTCGAGAGAATTCTTTTAGAACATCCACGAGTTTGGGATCTGTCGCACTTCCAGAAATTACTTCAACCAGTTTCATGCGATGTGCTGGATTGAAAAAGTGTAAACCGATACAGTTTGCTGGATACTTTAATACGGAAGCAATTTGTGTTACTGAGATTGAGGAAGTATTTGTTGCAAGAATTGATTTGTATTGATTGATTTTTTCTAATTTCTGAAAGAGATTTTGTTTGACTTCCAATTTCTCGACAACAGCTTCAATGATTAAATCTGCTTTTATGTCATCTAATTGGTTGACAACAATAATTCTCCTTTGTATTTCTTCCTTTTCGTTATGGATGAGTTTTCCTCTTTCCGTTGCAACCTTTAAATTATTTTCAATAAATTCAATTGCTTTTCCAAGAAGATCGATATTAACATCAAAAAGCAATGTTTTGTAACCAGCTTGGGCGCAGACCTGAGC
>JAENVX010000146.1 GCA_016650355.1 Bacteroidia bacterium
CGTCAGATGTGTATAAGAGACAGTCACAAGGGCTTCCATAGGCCCCTTGTGATTATTGTATTCGTAATTGGATACCTTGCCATTGCTCTTGAACACCCCATTAAAATAAACAAGACAGCTTCTGCGCTTTTGGCAGGTGTGATTTGCTGGACAATTTTTGTGTTGTCCGAACCATCAGAATCTGTTACTACAAGTAAATCTTATACTTCGTTTCTGGAAATAACGAAGATTGAATTAGGTGAAAAATTTAACGCCCTTTCTTCAGGCGAGCTTTATCATGAATTTGTTACTTTCTCGTTGTCTGAGCATTTGGCTCAAATTGCGCAAATATTATTCTTTCTATTAGGTGCTATGACTATAGTTGGGCTGGTTGATGCTCATCATGGCTTCAGGTTTATCACCGACCGGATCAAAACAAAAAATCCTAAAACGCTTCTTTGGATTATCTGCTGGGTCACGTTTTTTTTATCGTCCGTACTCGACAATCTGACAACCACTATTGTCATGCTTTCGCTCATTCGCAAATTAATTTCAAATAAGGAAATGCGACTTTTCTTTGCCGGTATGATCGTCATAGCAGCAAATGCCGGAGGTGCCTGGACCCCGATTGGCGATGTTACCACCACGATGCTCTGGATTGGAGGGCAAATCTCAACCGGTAACATTATGGTTACTTTGTTTCTTCCCAGCGTGGCCTGTATGCTTATTCCCTTGCTTTATCTAAACTTCACGTTGAAGGGAACGCTGGGTGAAAGTCAGGATCATCACGCCAAGCATGATGCCCATGTAGTAACGTCTGGTAATCTGATGCTCCTATTGGGAGTTGGCGCATTGATATTCGTACCCATTTTTAAAACCATAACACACATGCCTCCTTATATGGGCATCCTGCTGGGCCTTGGTGTGCTTTGGGTCGTATCAGAACTTATCAATCCAAACCTTGACGAAGCACTTAAGAAGAACTATACCGTGGCAGGAGCTCTTTCACGGATAGATGTTCCAAGCGTTTTGTTCTTCCTGGGCATCCTATTGGCAGTGGGAGCTTTGGAATCCTTGCAAGTACTAAATCAGTTAGCGATGTGGTTGGATAAATCAATTGGTGACCAACGAATCATTGTTACCCTTATTGGAATGCTATCCGCCCTGGTCGATAACGTTCCACTTGTTGCCGCCAGCATGGGCATGTACAATATGGACGTCTATTATCAGGATCATCTGGTATGGGAGTACCTTGCTTATTGCGCAGGCACAGGAGGTAGTATTTTGATTATTGGTTCTGCAGCGGGTGTTGCCGCAATGGGCATTGAGAAAATCGATTTCATCTGGTATATGAAAAGAATTTCTTTGCTAGCCCTGATGGGCTATTTTGCCGGGGCAGTCATCTATTTGATTATTCAACCTTACCTGGCTGTTCATCCTCCACAATAAAAACTAAACCAATTGCCGCAATGCTATCTCAAATGAGGTTTGAGCAATTTTCGTTTTGGAGGAATTTACTCTTTTAGTTTTTTCTAAACCCTTTCTAATGGTATAAGAGATATCATCAAATATGGACATGTCATCCATGGGTACCTCATTTTCCATAAAATAAGCAAACACTCGCGCCATACCGCAGTTGGCGATAAAGTCAGGAATAACAGAAAATTTTTCATCGGCATACAAGCCTGTCGGCCCAAAGAAAATCTCAGGGTCTGCAAACGGAACGTTAGCTCCGCATGAAAAGACTTCTACTTTCGATGCGATCATCCGGTCTACCTGATCCTTCGTTACCAGGCGCGATGCAGCAGCCGGAATAAATACTTCAAATTCTAAATCCCAAATCTTTTGATTGACCGTTTCAAATGAAAGGAGATCATCGGTGATCAGGCGATTGCCTTCCCTTTCTACAACCAGTTTACAAATTTCTTCATGCGAAAATCCTTTTTGATGAATCAAGCCACCCTCACGCGTAAGAATGCCAACAATCTTAACACCCATCTGCGAAAGATAAAAACCCGCTGCAGCACCCACATTTCCCCAGCCTTGCACAACTGCCCGCCTACCTTTCATTTGCCCTCCCCACAACTCATAATAATGACGCACTGCCTGTGCAACACCATAACCCGTGCACATATCTGCCACCGTATACTTCTTTATAAGTGAAGGTGTATACTTTTCATCTTCAATAATTTTAACAACTCCCTGACGCAGTTGCCCTATTCGATTCACTTTTTGCGGCTCCGTAGGTTTATAGTGGCCTGAAAAAACACCTTCCTGTGGATGCCATATACCGACATCTTCGGTATGTGGAATCACCTCGTGAATTTCATCGACATTCATGTCACCGCCTGTGCCATAGTAATATTTTAGTAATGGCATCACCGCACTATACCAGCGATGCAATACACCTGATTTACGAGGATCATTAGGATCGAAATTTATTCCAGACTTAGCGCCACCAATGGGTGGGCCAGATACAGTGAATTTAATCTCCATTGTTTTTGCGAGCGATTCTACCTCACGTTTATCAAGACCCCTTCTCATGCGCGTGCCACCACCTGCTGCTCCTCCCCGCAAAGAATTGATTACTACCCAACCTTCAGCTTCCGTCTCGGCATCCTTCCATTCGAAAACTATTTCGGGACGTTTGGTTTCAAATTTTTGGAGAAGGTCTTTCACGCAAATAGGATTAGAAGTAAAAAAATAAAATATCAACTGATGTTAATGACTTCGTAGCAAGTGAGGAGTACGAAAATTAAACCAAGGGCACGAAATTTCACTAAGAAAAGGAATTCAAATTTGATTTATGCGTAAAATTAGATAATAAGAAATAAGAAGCCTCAAGCAAAGTAGATGAAAGATTTAGAAGCCCGCTAGAACTCCACAACTGCTATCCTCACTTGCTCCAGTTACACTCTTTAGACAATTTACTTCACCTCGGATGCGAAGCACGCCCAATAAGGCAAAGACTACCGCTTCTTTGAACTCAATAATTTGCCGATCAGGAATTATTAGTTCTGCTTTGCCTAACATTTTCTCTTCTATTAACTGAACTAAAAAAGAATTGAGGACTCCTCCACCAGTTGCTAATAATTTTACCTTCTTCTTCTTCGATGGAACCGCATTTGTAATTTCAATTGCTATTGATTCACAAAAGGTTCGAAGTCTGTTTTTTAGTGGAATGGTGTCATTCTCTAAAATTGGTTGAATTAATTTCTCGAAACCTTCTCGTCCTAATGATGATCTGTTTTTTCGAAAGGGCTTATAGACTCCTTCTAAATTTTTTAGCATTACTTTATCAATTGCCCCTGTGGCAGCAACTTCACCATTTTTATCATACTCTTTTCCTGATTTGCCTGCCAAATAGTTCAACCCCATATTGGCAAAACAAAAATCAAATGCAATGCGTTGCCCTTTATGTACCATCGATAAATTCGCAATCCCGCCAAGGTTAAGACAGATGTCATAGTCACCAAACAAATAATGATCACCAATAGGTACGAGCGGAGCTCCCTGACCTCCACGTATAACGTCAAGACTTCGGAAATCAAAAACAACCGGAATGCCGGAAACATCACTCAGAATTTGTCCACTGCCGAGTTGATACGTAAAACCATTTTCAGGCTGGTGAAAGATCGTATGGCCGTGTGAAGCAACGAAATCGATATGCTTGATTTTATGCTTTTTATTAAAATCAACAACAGCCTTTGCAAGGTATTTCCCATAGGCATGATCGAGTGAAAATAATTCGGTAGCGGAGAGTGTGTGCGCTGAACTTAACTTACGCTTCCAATCCTGATTATATTTTATTGTTGTGGCCGTTTGTATTTCAAACTTCCATGTCTTCTTCGCCCTCCTAATTTTGCAATACACAATATCAAGTCCGTCAAGAGAAGTGCCCGACATCAGGCCAATGACTTTATACTTGTTTAGCGTTTTCATACATTTATCGTTTTATGAATCTGGTAATAGACAATGGCAATACTAGGATAA
>JAENVX010000147.1 GCA_016650355.1 Bacteroidia bacterium
CAGGGAATGTATATGTGGATGATGCTTTTGCAAAATCTTTACTCCTCGTTCGCACGAGGCCCTTCTTTCATTATAGGCAGATGAAGCAAGTGAGTGCTTTACCCTACTATCAATCAACAAAATCTCAACATCCTCGAACAAAAACGGTAGATACTCATGATGAAGATTACGGCAATCCAAAAGTAGAGCCGAATCTTTCTTCCCAAATAAGCTGGCATACTGATCCATCAATCCACAGTTAACGCCAACAAAATCATTTTCCGAATATTGAGCAATTTTTGCTAACGCCAGACGGCTAAGTCCGCAATTGAAAATCTCATTGAGTGCAAATGCAAAGCCACAGCATAGCGATGCGGATGATGATAGACCTGCACCGGTAGGAATGTTGCCCCCAAAAATACAATCAATGCCACGTACAGGAAGTCCCTTTTGGGTAAAGCCCTCCAAAACTCCCATCAGGTAATTCACCCAGGTCTCGCCCTGGTTAAGGTCTCGAAGATTAAAAGTCACCCCTTCCTGAAAGTCATAGGCATATATGTTGCACCGGTCATTGTCATTTGGGGCGATTGCAAATACCGTGTACCGGTCTACTGCTGCTGGCATGACAAAACCATCATTATAATCAGTATGCTCGCCAATTAGGTTGAGGCGGCCGGGGGCCTGAAATACAGATGGCTTTCTCTTAAATCTCTTTTGAAAAGTTTGCGATACTACTTGGTCTAGGCTAGGCATTACTGCAAGTTTACTAAACGATGGCAATGAAACCCAAATACTGAAATTTGTTTTTCAAAAGAAGTTGAGAATCGTTTGGAAGGACTCGGCAGCATTAAGCCTTTAGACCCTTTGACTGGCTGGACTCTTGCGTTCAAAAGCACCTGAACTTTCACAAATCACTCTAACCTAAATCGGTCATTAGGAAATGTACCACCCAAGTTTAGATAAAGAAGATCCAATATTGGATTTATTTCTAATATTTAGTCAAATGCGATTTCCAGTTCAGGCAAAAGGGTTAAAATAAGACCGATTTCGGACATCAATCTTCATAGTTGAACATCCCCAACAGTGGAAAAGGCAAATAAGACCATAAAACCAATGAACCTTAAGTGGTACATCATTTGTCAACCATAACCAAAACACTGAACCTCATGATCAAGTATTACCTGATTCTATTCGTCCGCAACCTTCAAAGACAAAAACTCTTCTCATTTATAATCCTTCTCGGCCTTACGGTAAGCATCGCCAGCACTCTACTTATATACCTTTATGTACGCCATGAATTTAGCTTCGATAGATTCCACAAAGAAGCTGATCGGATTTATAGGGTAAATCAGACATTCATATGGGGTGAAGGCAATGACAGCCAGTTTGCATCCACTGGGCCGGGCGTGGCATATGCTGTCGCAGCCGAGCTACCCGAAGTGGAGTTGTTAACCAGCATCCATACACCTGGCGATTTTATTTTATCGTACACCAATGCTTCTAATGAAGTAATCTCCATTGAAGAAACTAAAATCCTGGCTGTTGATTCCAATTTCTTTACGATGTTCAACTTTCCAATCGTTAAGGGCAATACGGAAACACCTTTACAACTTGCCAATACCATGGTGATGGTAGAATCTACCGCTAGGTACTATTTTGGTGATGAAGATCCAATCGGGAAACTTGTGCTCGTTGGAAACTTAGGCGAAGGTAGTGAGCAAAAGACTTTTGAAATAACTGCGGTTGTAAAAGATATTCCGGACAATTCATATATCGAATTTGACGTGCTTCTATCGATGAATAGTTTCCCGCGAATAAGACAAATGTATTGGAGTTGGGTGTGGACACAATTGGAAACTTATGTTCGCCTTGACAAAAACGCGAACATTGAAGACACGAAATCCAAATTGGCGCAAATTCCACGTAAACATGCCGAGCAAACATTGCAGCGGGTAATGAATACGACATTTGATGATTATATAAAGTCCGGAAAAAAATGGGAGCTATACTTACAACCACTCACGAGCATTCACCTGCCATCCGAAACCGTTCTAAATAGGCTAAATGATTCGGGTAGTATTAAAATTATTTATTCCTTCATAGGCGCGGCTATTTTTATTGTGATGCTATCCTGTGTCAACTTTATGAACCTGTCCACAGCCCAATTTACACGCAGGATCAAAGAAGCAAGTGTTCGCAAAATCCTTGGCCTCGGACGAAAGGAACTGAGCATCAATTATTTTGCAGAAGCTTTAATGTTTTGTCTAATTGCGCTGCTGGCAGCATTAGCCTTTACGCAATTGTTATTGCCAAGCTTCAATCTGATTACAGGAAAATTCCTGCAAATCAGTTTATCCAGTGACCCGGGGTTAATTGGTTTGCTGTTGTCCCTTGTCTTGGTCATGGCACTTGTTTCAAGTAGCTATCCAGCATTGTTTCTTAGTTCCTTCAATCCTGTCGAAGCCATAAAAGGAAAACTCAAAAGTAGCATGAAAGGTGTGGCTTTTCGCAACGGCTTAGTTGTGTTTCAATTCAGCGTTTCTATTATTTTGATTATCTGCACGGTCATTGTATTCGAACAACTTAATTACGTTTCTGAAAAAGATTTGGGATTCGACAAAGAAAATCTATTGGTGATCAACCATGTTGAAGGAATAAAGGATGGTGAAACCTTTGCCAACGCTGCGTTGAATATTTCGGGTGTCTTACATTCTTCCTGGTGTACCTCTGTTCCTCCTACTATCTGGGGTGGTGATAAGTTTAGTGCAGAAGGCATGAATGACCAAACCTTTGCATTGAATTATACTTCAGCCAGCGAAACATTTATACCAACACTGGACATCAAGTTGAAATTCGGGCGAAACTTTTCCAAGGAAACTCCAGGTGACATTGACCGGGTAATCTTGAACGAAACAGCGATCAAAAGAATCGGCTGGAATTTGGATGAGTCGATTATTGGAAAGAAAATAGAAACACCCGGTGGTGAGATAAAATTTGAAGTAGTGGGCGTTGTGGCTGATTTTAATTATTGGTCGCTGGCCACAGAAATTGAACCTTTAGCCATCTTTCATATTAATAATACCAGCCCTGCTCTTAATGCCGGTGACAAACAATTTCTTGCTTTACGTATACAAGGAGAAGGTAGCGAGGCATGGGAAACAACGTTTTCACAATTGAATAAAATCTGGAAAACACATGCCGGTGATTCACCTTTTCAATATTCATTTGTTGATCAAACCTTTGCTGAGACATTTAAAACGCAACAGCAGTTTGGAAAAGTATTAACGGTGATGGCGAGTCTCGCCATTTTAATCGCTAGTCTTGGGCTATTGGGTATGATCATTTATTCCCTCGAACAGCGCTCTAAAGAAATTGGCATCCGAAAAGTATCTGGTGCTTCCGTGTGGAATATTCTCACGTTAATTTCAGGCGGATACACAAAATTAATAATCCTCGCTTTTATCATTGGAGCACCGATGGCTTATTTTATCATGCAGGAATGGTTGTTAGATTTCTCATATCGAATCATACCCTCGGTCTGGGTGTTCGCTGTGGTGGGAGTGGGAACTTTAATTATTGCTATCCTCATTACAAGCTATCATTCGATACAGGCTGCGTTGACGAATCCTGTTAAGGTGCTGAAGGATGAGTAAAATCTTTCATCAAAATTTATTATCTTTAATGTGTGTTTTAGAGTTATGAATACACTTACAATTGATAAGACAAAGGAATGGACTGTTGATGATTACCTCCTATTGGGGGAAATGAAAACACCATGCCAGTTAATAAATGGAGAATTGATCATGAGTCCAGCACCTACACCCAATCATCAACGTGTCGCTCGGAAAATTTTTAAAATTCTAGATAGCGCTAACTTGTTGGGAGAAATTTTCTTTTCACCCATTGACCTTTACATCGACTCTAAAAATGTATTCCAACCTGACTTGGTTTATTTATCAGACAGCAAAGCACATTTGACTAAAAGAGGAATTGAGGGGCCACCTGATTTGATTGTCGAAATAATATCCCCCTCCAACAGCTACACAGATCGTAATCAAAAGAAAGACAGCTATCTCCGATTTGGTGTTAAAGAATATTGGATTGTTGATCCCGGCAACGAAACGATTGAGATTTATACACCAACTGGTGGGGCTGACGTTCCTGTCTTTTTTTCATCCAAAGAGGGAGAAGTAATTTCCAGCATTAATAACGCCATAAGATTTAATCTAAGGGATATTTTTTAATTCTGAACCTTATTTCAACGACCTATTTATTGTCTTCCACCTTCAAGTTTGCTTCGTAATTCAGCACGGCCCGGATTTCTCCATAGGAATATCCTGCTCCCAATATCTGTTTTACATTAGTCACAGAGGTTCCATCCGATTCATGGATGGCATGCAAAATTACCTCTAGTCGCTCTCCATTCATTAGCTCATGAATATCCAATTCGCCAGATTTTACCAATAAGGCGAGGTGACCTTCAACCGTGCTGGCAGCTAATTTCCGCGCTTTGGCAATTTCATCGATATTTTTTCCAGCTCTATAAAAGGCTAGTGTTTCCTTGAGGCTACTCCCCTTTTCGGCTTTCTTTTTCTTTTTTACAATGGCCTCTTTTAAATTCTTTATCTCAATATTTTCTTCATCCGTAACTTTATAAATCTCCAAATCTCCATAACGTGCTCCATGAAGTTTTTGAATTTGAATGGTCAACGCGTACTTGACACCACCCACTAGCTTAAGGTACTTTTTAACTCTTGTTGCTTTCCCCAATGAAATTTCATGCTGGAGCAGTGGGTGCAATAATTCTTCTTTAAAGAAGTCGGAAAAGTATACAATAGCCTTTCGGACGCGCTCTTCCAACATTGTCGTGCCAGCCTGAGAAACACTACTCAATAATTTATTCAATTCAGGATGGAATTTCCTGGCCACTTCCTGTTTTTCTTTTGTCTTAGCAAGCAGCATATTTCCGAGAGTCAACGCTGATTTCACATCAGGAAGTTTTTTGCCTGGCAATTCTTCCAGAAAATTCTCAAGTACGGCTATAAGTTTTCGAAAATCGAATGTTAACAGCAATCGTTCCGCCCAAAATCTTTGTCTCTCCAATTCTAATAATCGCTCCAACTCCACGGCTTCATGTTCTTTCCGTGCGAACTCAATCACCCGCTCATCTGTAGAAATACTTTGCGGCTGAATTTTAGAATGCAACACTACCCCATCCAATGTAGTGCATCTACTTAATGCTACGTATACTTGGCCAGCTGCAAATGAAGACCCTGCATCAAGTATTGCCTTTTCAAAAGTAAGGCCCTGACTTTTGTGAATGGTAATAGCCCATGCAAGCCGTATCGGAAATTGGCTAAACGAACCTATCTCTTCTTCCTCCACTGCTTCTTTCTCCCGATCGTATGCATATCGAATGTTCCTCCACGTTTCCTTTTCAATCTTTAGTTCTTGCCCATTGTCGGGGAAACGAACTCGAATTTCATTATCGGTTAATACTTTAACTACAGCAATCTTTCCATTGTAATATCGCTTTTGTGGATCAGAATCATTTTTAATAAAGATAACCTGCGCACCTTCTTTTAACTGAAGATCCATTTCAGTCGGCAATGCTTTTTCTGAAAAGTCTCCTTCAATGCTTCCACGAAAACGATATAGCGTCCCCCTTAATTTGGCCAATTCAGTAGCGTTAACAGTATCCGCTTTGTAATTGTGCGTGCACAATGTGATATAATTTTCAGATGCAATTGGGCTAAATTGGTTATTTAATTTGCTATTGAGTAATTGTATATCCTCATTCGAGATATTGTTATTTCTAACCCTGTTTAACAACTCAATAAACTTTTCATCACTTTGACGGTAAATTTTCTTTAATTCAATATAAAGTGGCGGAGAATTTAAAACTGCCTGACTGTGAAAGAAAAAAGGGCTCTCGTAAAAATCTTTAAGTATTTCCCATTCCTCGTTCTTAGCAACGGGAGGGAGTTGAAATAAATCACCTATATAAAGTACCTGAACTCCACCAAAAGGCTTTTCAGGCGATTTTCTAAAATAACGCAAAATGGCATCCATGGCATCAAGCATATCGCAGCGCACCATGCTTACCTCATCAATGATTAATAATTCCAATTCACGGAGCAATTCACGCTTGTCTGCACTAAAGCGGATATTCTTAAACAAACTGTAGGAGTCAGATACTTCAACGCCATTGAATCTTTTTTGTGCTCCAGGAATAAAAGGACCAAATGGCAGCTGAAAAAAAGAGTGCATAGTAACCCCTCCAGCATTGATGGCAGCTACGCCCGTTGGGGCAACCACCACTGCATTCTTCTGGGTATGCCCAATAATATACTTAAGAAAAGTGGTCTTCCCTGATCCAGCTTTTCCCGTTAAGAAAACAGAACGATCTGTATGATTGACAAAATCAGACGCAATTTTAAAAATGGGGTTATGATCGTCTGGCGTGATCACTGGCTGATCCATTCGTTAGTAGTGAAACATTAAAAGTTAGATGTGCTCAATCAATACCTATTATCCTTTTTTTCTTTTAAGCTCAACCCTAGACATCCTATTACTACCAGGAGCAAAATCCAACTCGAGGCCATCGTCACTTTATCACCGATTATATAAGGCAACGGTTCAAACTTAAATTCAATCACATGCTTGCCTGCCGGCACCTCTAGTGCACGTAATACATAATTTACTCGCAGAATAGGAACTTCTTTTCCGTCAATGGTTGCGTGCCATCCTTTCGGATAAAATATTTCTGAAAAAACAGCTAATCCATTTACTTCTGATTTGGATTCATATTTTAAAAATGGGGGCTTATTCTCTACTAATATTATCTGGCTTAGGCTATCAAATTCAAAAGGCAAAGTATTGAACCTGGATATATCAATCACCACAGTCTCCTTATTGCTTATTTGACCAACCCTAATTAATTCTTCATTCGCTGAATTCACAGAAACTGTCTTCCGTGCAAACCATGCGTTGCCATATGCATAAGGATTGGAAATAACATTTCCTGCTTCGGTTCCATATTGAAAATAGCGTGTGTTTAGCATGTTAAACACTCCAAATTTATTTAATGTCAATGTACCCTGTTGCGCATCATTGATTAGTTGTTCTTGCTGAAGACTAATACACGAATCGTACAACTCCTGATATCGTTTAATACGCACCCCATGGTATCCCCCCAATGAATTATGAAAATTCGATGTCCGGGCATCGTAAAAATTTGTCAGATTTAATACACGATAAACCCCCTTGTCTTTTGATATGTCTTGTGATGATGGAGATACCTCAAGGTTCATGTTAGCCCGCTTGCGCTGATAGTCTTCCTTGGAAAAGTATCGAGAATCTACTACCGCTATATCGGTTACCACCATAATGGAGAGAAATGCAAAAAAACCGAAGAGGGAAATTTTCTTGGGCACATTTAGATAGAGCAAAATAAAAATAGAAAAGATAAAGGCCACAGAGCGAAACGCATCGCTTCGCAACATTGATTTACGATCGGCATGTAACGCATTCGTAAACCAGGTCGGCAGTTGCCCTTCAAATGATCTTGAAAAACTAAACATATCGGCACTTACAAAAAATAGTAAGCAGGCGCCCCCTGTTACGCCAAAAGCAATCAGCAGCTTTCGCTTAATATCTTTCGTCAATTCACTTTGCAAAGTCCGCTCTAAGCCAAGCATGCCAAGCAAGGGCATTGAAAAGAAAACAATAACCATAGCAAATGTTACCGACCGGAATTTGTTATAGCCAGGCAGGTAGTCGAAAAGAAAGTAGTTGAAAGCTTCAAAATTACTTCCCCAGCTAAGCATAATGGCGAAAACACTTACAGATACCAACCACCAAACATATTTTCTCTCAGCTAACAGTATTCCAGCCACGAAAAGAAAAACTATGATAGATCCTGCATAGTAAGGTGCTGAGAGTGGCTGGGCACCCCAGTAAGGAGAGGTGTATTGTGCTAATTGGTTGGCCAGATTCTCATCTCGAGATTGCGTGAGTGCCTGATAGGTTTTACTATCTTGGTCATTAACCAAAGCTTGCGAACTGCTACCACCATAAAAGTTAGGAACGAGCGCAGTGATGGGCTCGAAGAGGCCGTTGCTATAGGCAAATGCGTAGCTTTTTGGTAACCCTGATCCGTATGTATCGGATGAGGTAGTAACCAAATCTGATTTCCCACGTGTTGAATATTTACTGTATTCTGTAATAGCCCATAAAGGACCTAAATAGGTTGCAACGGCCAGCAAGGCAGCTATTGAAAGTACACATAAGGTCTTAATCAAGTCTTTAACACCCTTATCTCGTATAACCTCCACAAGTTGTATCAATCCATAAGCTCCAACGATGATAAGAAGGTAGTACGTTATCTGCGCATGACTTTCGCGCATATGCAACGCCAAGCCGGCAGCCGTTACACCAAATCCTAAAATCCTTCTATTCGTAAATGCCAGATGTATCCCTGCCATTACTAATGGCATAAATGCAATAGCCCCAATGCGTGCATTGTGCCCCGCTGAAAGCCCGATAATCATATACGAAGACAAACCAAAAGCAAGAGCCCCTGCTATGGCAAGATAAGGTCTGATCTTAAAGACGAGTAATAATATATAATAGCAAACAAATGCTAAAAATATATTGGTTATAGGATGTGGCAAAAAAAGAGAAAGGACTCGCTTCATTCCAGAAATTACACCATCACTCCAATCCAGATTGACCAAGTAAGCAGGCATGCCACTAAACATGGAGTTGGACCACAAACCTTCCTCACCCGTTGCTGCCCTATAATCACGAAGCTCCTTACTGCCCCACAAAAACTGGGTAATGTCATTCTGATCTATGGCCTTGTTTTCAAAAAAAATAGGCCTAAAGAAAAAAATAGTGACTAAAAGAAAAACAAGTACAGCCAAGATATGTGGCCAAACATCTGCTTTAAAATTGATTTTTTTCATTTATTAATTTATGAAGGCGCAAAATAGGAAGGATTGATCAAAAGGTAAGGAATTTTCGAAGTGTCCTTATAACTCTTCTCCAAATTGAATTCCTAAATATGGTCTTTTAGAATATTCAGACCAGCTACTAAGATTACAACAGCTGTAATTCGTTTTATATAGAGAGGATTAAATTGCTGTGCGCCTAATCGTGAACCGATCTGTCCACCAACAAAAACAGCTATCAAAAGAGGAAGCACCAATTTCCAATTCAGATCTGGCACGCCCCGATTGAATTGGCCGGCCAGACCTCCAATGGAATTAACAAGAATGAATACACTGGCAAGGGCTGATATTCTTTTGGCATCAGACCATCGGAAAATGTGCAGAATGGGCGAAAGAAAAATTCCTCCTCCGATACCTACCAACCCTGAAAGTAAACCGATGACAGAACCGAGCGTAATTTTCACAACATTTGATTCAGTAACAATCGGCTCTTTGTCGTTAGCAATATCTTCTGGCTGAAACCACAGAAGAAAGGGAACTACCAGTAGTGTAAAGCCCAGCAGTATAAAAAAAGTATTCTCTTTAATCGGCCAAAATCCCCCGATAAACGCCATCGGAATACTACTCACAAAATATGGCCAAATTTCCCTTAAGAAAATCTTTCCTTCTTTATAAAAAATAATTACCCCACCTGTCACTACAATGATATTGCAAAACAAAGCTGTTGAACGAATAACCGGAAACGCTAAAGCAAAAATGGGAAGTGCCAGTAAGGCCAGGTAACTGGACCCGCCACCAAACCCAACGGATGAATAGATCAGCGCAATAAAGAAAAAGGAAAAGAGAAGAATGTAGAATTCCATAATCAACAATTAAACGAATTTCCGATTAACATTGATCGCTATCCCCCAATTGTCGACATGGATTCTGAAACGGAATGAAACTTTCGATTTTGTTCTGCTTCAAATCCATCTTTTGGTCTGCTGGAAAAGGCCATTAATAATTGCGCTTTAACTTCTGCATCGCCTAAGCCTGCCCTCAGCAAATCTCTAATGTTCAAAACGCCATCATCGTAAAGGCAGGTCTTGAGTACGCCTTGTGCAGTAATACGAATGCGATTGCAACTTCCACAAAATGTTCTGCTAAAGGCAGCGATAATTCCAACATTTCCCTTGAAGCCAGGCACCTTGTAATGGTAGGCAGTAGAGTTCTCTTCGTCTTGAATTTTTTGGATATCTGGAAATTCTTTTTGAATGTGCTCTAAAATCTTTTTATACGTCCAGGTTAATGATGCATAATGATTGCCTTCACCGTTAAACGGCATTTCTTCAATAAATCGAACAGACACGTTTTGTTCTTTCGTAAGTTCAACCAAGGAATTAATATCTTGAATATTTTTTCCATCCATCACTACTGTGTTGATCTTCACCGGTATCTTATGGTCCAACAAAGATTGCAACGTCTCACGTGTTTTAACAAACTCGTCTCTTCGCGTGATCATTTTAAATCGGTCGCGGTCCAGCGTATCGAGGCTCAGGTTAACTGACGCGATGCCCAGTTGCTTCAACTCAGGGATATGCTGGCCCGTAAGGATTCCATTAGTGGTAAGATGAACATCCTTAATACCCTCAATCTGAACAATTTTCCGGATTAACTGCATGAGGTCTGTCCTCACAAATGGTTCGCCACCGGTCAGCCGTATCTTAGTAATGCCCATCTGGGCAAGCATGGTCACCAGCTTTTCAATTTCTTCGAATGTTAGCAACTCTTTTTTCGGAAGATATTTGATCCCTTCCTCAGGCATGCAATAGAAACACCGAAGGTTACACCGATCTGTTACTGCGAGTCGCAAATAACTTATGGGCCTGCCATGGTTATCAAAAAGTTGATTCGTTGCCATTCAATCGCTAAGATCGACAAAAATATTCGTACTAGTTAAACTCAAAAAAAGCTATTCTTGTTCAATGTACAGTTATCTTTAACATTCTGTATTTACTTTTCAATGTCACTACCCATAGAATCTCTTAAATCTTACTTTCCGATTTTCACGCATCGGCCTGAATTGGTCTACCTGGACAGTGCCGCCACGTCACAAAAGCCTTCGTCAGTTGTTCAGTCCATTACAAATTTTTACGAAAAAGAAAACGCAAACGTGCATCGTGGGCTTTATGAATTGTCTTCCAAAGCAACTCAACGGTACGAGGATGTTCGTAACAAAGTGGGCAGCCTAATAGGAGCCAACAGTACGAATATTGCCTTTACTAAAGGCACCACAGAATCAATAAACATCGTTGCCCAGTGTTACTTAAAAAAGAATTTAAAAGCCGGAGACAAAGTGCTGATCTCCGCCATGGAGCACCATGCTAATCTTATCCCCTGGCAGCAAGTTTGTAAGCAAACTGGTGCCTCGCTGGAAATTATTCCCGTCAATGACCAAGGCGAATTGGTGCTCGATGGATTAAAAAGCCTATTAGCCGAACGAACAAAACTTGTAGCAATAACCCACATTTCGAATGTGTTGGGAACAATAAACCCTGTAGAAGAAATTATCTCTGCTGCTCATAAAATAAACATTCCAGTTTTAATTGATGGAGCTCAAAGTGTTGGTCATATGCCAGTTGATGTAAAAAAAATGGATGTGGACTTTCTGGTTTTTTCTTCCCACAAAATGTTTGGCCCATTCGGCACGGGCATTTTGTATTGCAAAGAAGAATTTACGCAACAACTTGATCCATTCAATTATGGTGGAGGCAGCATTAAAAATGTACAGTTTGCTGAAACAGAGTTTTTGGATTTCCCCCATAATCTTGAAGCCGGCACCACCAACATAGCTGGCATAATAGGATTGGGTACAGCGATCGATTTTATTCAGCAATTGGATTTGGTTGAAACCTTCAATCACGAAAGAAAATTAAGCGCCTATTTTAAGGAAAGAGCAAGTACGCTAGCACAAATCCAATTCGTGGGTGAACCAAAGAATTTTAACGGTATCGTTTCCTTTCTGGTAAAGAATATACATCCTCACGATGTGGCTA
>JAENVX010000148.1 GCA_016650355.1 Bacteroidia bacterium
AGGCCCAAAATCCAGAAAGAAGACTAAGGTAGAAAAATAATAAAGCCTTAAAAAAATTGTTATTCTCTTAAAAAAGGAGAAAATTAGGGCTACTAAAATCAAAGACCCATGAGTTTATTTACTGACCCAAAGAGAATTCCTGAAAATTATGGATTGAAAATAGGCATAGGTTTGATTGCCTTTTTTTTGTTGATGAAGGTAACAGGCCTTGTTCACCACTATGAGCTGAGATTTCTCAACGTCTTTATCCAGGTGGGGGGAATTTATTACGCGTTGAAGAAATTCAAAGAGACACATGGACAACACATCAATTACTTCAGGGCATTGGTGACGGGCGTTTCGGCAGGGGCAATATCCTCCATAATTTTTGCTGTTTTCCTTTTTGCTTATTTGATGATGGATCAAAGCCTGATGTTAGACATTATCGAAAAAGAGCCAATGGGTCGATACTTAAATCCTTATATAGCTTCGTTTATGGTAGCGTTAGAGGGAATATTTTCAGGATTACTATTCACGTTTATTTTAATCAATTATATCCCTACCGATGAAGTAAGTGATAAGGTTAGCTAACAGTTAGTAGAAATATCTAATAAAAGAACGCCTTGATTTAGGGCGTTCTTTTTTGGATGAATACGGCCAAAAAGGCTACTTCACTTCTAGCTCCACCACCGTGTCAATATCATTCATCTTGGATTTGGGTATTAACAAACTCAATCCAAAATTATTTTCCATAAATTTTATAGGGGTGCTGTCAACAAAAAGTTTGGCACTGATTATTTTCTTTCCGAGTTTAGGCAACGTGAGCGTTTCGTCTTGCCAGTTAAGTACATGAACATAAATTTTATTACCCTTCTGCGTAAGCACTCCCCACTCGCGAGCACTTAAGGGTCCTCCACGAGTCCCATAAATTGTTTCACCGTAGATTTTTGTCCAATCGCCTATCTGTTTCAGCAAGGCAGTATGCTCTGGTTGAATTTTGCCATTGGGCATCGGTCCCACGTTCAAAAGGAAATTGGCACCATAGCCTGCAGCCTTTACTAAATATTGAATGAGGTCTTTTATACTTTTGTTTCTTGCATCCTTTAAGTTGAATCCCCAACTGTTATTAATGGTTTCGCAGGTTTCTTTTGGCAAGTCTCCAACTTTTTGTTCCTGTGAAAATCCTGTGGTATTGTGACCCGGAAGATCTTTTTCAAACATTTGAAAGTCTTCGCCAGCATATGGTGAACGGTGATGGTTGCTTCCTACTAACGTTGCAGGCTGTAATTGGTGAATTAGCTTATAGGTCTTTTCTAATCGCCAATCATCATCTTTCTTATCCCACATGCCATCGAACCAAATTCCGGCAATTTCTCCATAGTTGGTGAGTAATTCTGTGAGTTGAGCATCCATATAATCCAGGTATTTATTCATATCACCCTTTTCTTCACGGCCCGTCCAATTGCCTCCTGTAGATCCTCTTGGAAAATAATCGGAATGGTGCCAGTCGAGTTGTGAGTGATAGAAGAATAATTTAATGCCTTGCTTATGACATTCATCGGCAAGCATTTTTAACACGTCTTTACCATATGGCGTGCGCTCTACTATATCGTAAGTAGAAACTTTGCTGTCATACATGGCAAAGCCATCGTGGTGCTTGCTCGTAATGGTAATGTATTTCATCCCAGCGTCCTTGACCATTTGCACCCACTCTGCTGGATTGAATTGTGTTGGGTTGAAAAAAGCGGGAATTTTTTCATAGGTAGCGATTGGAATTTGCTGTTGGTTCATTACCCATTCACCATCTCCCAAAACACTATAAACACCCCAGTGGATGAAAAGGCCAAACTTAGCATCCTGAAACCATTCACGAGACTTCATATTTTCAGGCGTTGGTTCGTATTTCGGCTGTGCCATTGTAGCCGAGTAGATCAGGAAAAAAAGGATTAGCAGTATCGAAAATCTATTGACTGGCTTCATTTTGTTTCATTTAAATTGCATTTTGAGGTACGTGAACTAAGGATTGGTAAATTAAGACTTTATGAGATACGAAAACATTGGTAAGGAACTTTTCATAACAAATCGAAAGCGATTGGGCAAAGAGTTAAAGTCAGGTGCTCTTGCACTTTTTAATGCTAATGACATCATGCCTACCAATGCGGATGGTACAATGGGTTTTCGTCAGAATAGCGATCTTTTTTATTTAACAGGTATCGAACAGGAGGAAAGTATCCTTGTGGTTTGTCATGATTTCCCAGATAAAAAATATCGTGAAGTGCTTTTTATCAAGCAACCTAATGAGTTGATGGAAAAGTGGGAAGGACATAAGCTAACCAAGGAGGAGGCGAGGGAGATTTCAGGGATTTCCACAATAGCCTGGCTCTCGGATTTTTACACATTATTCCATCACATGATGGTAATGGGTGGGATAGACAATGTCTATTTAAATACCAATGAACATTATCGCGCTGGTGTATTGGTGCAAAGCCGTGATGCCCGCTTTATCGATTGGTGTCAGAAAACGTATCCTCTTCATCGGTACAGGCGTGTTGCACCTGTCATGGCTTCTTTGAGAAGGTTAAAACAAAAGCGGGAAATTGAATTGATTCAGATGGCCTGTGACATTACGGAGAAGGGCTTTAGAAGAGTACTTAAATTCCTGAAGCCTGGAGTTACTGAGAATGAGATTGAAGCAGAATTCATACACGAGTTTGTTCGACTTAGATCAAAAGGTTTTGCCTATGGACCAATCATCGCTTCGGGTGCTAATAATGTTATCCTTCATTATGTAGAAAATAATAAAAAATGCAAGGCTGGGGATCTGGTGTTGCTTGATGTAGCTGCTGAATATGCTAATTATAATTCAGACCTCACCCGAACAATTCCTGTGAGCGGGAGATATACCAAACGACAAAAGGCAGTATACAACTCGGTGTTAACCATTCATAAAGAAGCTTTTAAAATGTTGACGCCAAGTGTTGTCTATTTCGAATTTCAAAAGGAGATTGAAAAACTCATGGAGAGGGAGTTGCTTAAACTTAAGTTAATTGATAAGACAGACATCAAAAATCAAAAGCCCGAAAGCCCAGCATTCAAAAAGTATTTTTATCATGGCACTTCCCATATGTTAGGCCTGGACGTTCACGATGTTGGAGACATGCATGACAAAGTACAGGTTGGATCTGTCTGGACAATTGAACCTGGTATCTATATAAAGGAAGAGAAGTTTGGAGTACGCCTGGAGAATAATATTGTGATAGGAAAGAAAAAGAATATCGATCTTATGAGGAATATTCCGATTGAGGTAGACGAAATTGAGGAGATCATGAATCGGTAGTCAATTTTGTACATGCTAATATAAATTAAGCAATGAAACGTAAATTTGGAGCCCTGTTTCTTCTATTGGCAATAACGGTAATTGCCATGAGCCATGAATTCTGGCTGCAACCCAGAAAATATACATACCAGCCAGGAGAAGAGATGATCGTGGATTTTATGGTGGGCGAAAGTTTCACGGGCGAGTTTTGGGATTTGGATCGTCATAAAGTAGAAAAGCTGGAAATGCATAACCTTATCGGAAAGAGGGATATGCTAAAGGATGTTAAAGCGACTAAGGGTAAAAATTATACCTACAAATTTTCGCAATCTGGAACACACATGTTGGTGCTGCAAAGTGATGCGGCCTATATTGAGTTGGCGGCTGAAAAGTTTAATGACTATTTAAAGGAAGATGGACTTGATTATATTTTGGACGAGCGAAAGGAATCCGGCATGATAAACGAGCCATCAAAAGAGAATTATACAAGGTTTGCTAAACTGCTCGTGCAATCAGGAAACAGGACGGATGATACGTTTAAAAAGAAAGTTGGGCTAAGACTAGAAATTATTCCAACTAAAAATCCGTACACATTAACTTCAGGAGATTATCTTCAGTGTCAGGTACTGTTTGAAGGAAAGCCAAGTCCGCATACGTTAGTAAAAGTTTGGAGTCATATTGGAGAAAAAATCTTTTTACAGAATATTTATACTGAAAATGATGGCAACATTACATTCCCTATTAGCAATAAGGGCCCATGGATGGTGAGTTCAGTGAAAATGATTCACTCGGCAATTGATCCTGCCAATTATCATAGCCTTTGGTCGAGTTTGGTGTTTGGTATTGAATAAAAAGATGAGCAATTCCATCAATTCATCTCAAGCACCCGAGCCAGTAGGTGCATATCCGCATGCCAGAAAGGTTGGGAACTTGCTTTTTCTATCAGGTGTCGGGCCAAGAAAAAAAGGATCAAAAGAAATTCCAGGCGTGACCCTTGATGAAAAGGGAAATATTGTTGCATATGATATTGAACAACAATGCCATGCTGTTATTCAGAATGTGAAATTTATTTTAGAGGCTTCAGGTTCCAGGTTTGAAGATTTGGTTGATGTTACCGTGTTTCTGACCAGCATGAAGAAAGATTTTTCGACTTTCAATAAAATTTATGCTGAGTACTTTAAAGTGAACCAACCATGTCGCACAACAGTGGAAGTAACTGCACTTCCTACTCCAATTGCAGTTGAGCTAAAGTGCATCGCTGTTATAAAGTAATTCGGTGATATAGAGTAGTCCTAAGGTTGTTCGAGCGATTCATTTGATCATTTGAAAAGGAGTATGCGTTCAGATAGCCCACTTCCACGCTTAATTGATTTGTAAGTTTCCGCTCAGCGCCAAAATAAAATCGGTTTTGATCAAACTTCCATAAATCTTCAGAATCTGAATGATACATGATTTCATTTGAAAACCGGATTGACCAGTTACTATTCTTTTCAAAACCTGTCTCTTATACACATCTGACG
>JAENVX010000149.1 GCA_016650355.1 Bacteroidia bacterium
ATATCCAGCCGTTAGTTGTATAATCAGGGTGAACTAAGATGTCGAGTAGGCCGCCATCACCCTTGCCCAAAACTTCAGGAACGTCTTGAAGGTATTCTTTCTCTCCCGTTTCTGTATTAACTATTATCATCTTTCCAATAGCTCTGTCAGTCACCAGCAATCGGCCGTCTGGCAAAAAATCCATTCCAAAGGGGATGGTGATGCTATCTGTAACCGTTTCTACTTTCAGCTTGGTGCCTTCACTTTCTATTATAAAGAATTCTTTCTGCCTGGTGCTGCACGATGTTATCAGACAGATCAGAATAAATATAAAGATTGTTGCTCTTAAGGTATAGACGTCTTTGATGCTTATCATGGTGTGTTATTGAGTTGGGTTACTGAAATATCTATGTTTAGGATTGTTATTAACCGAATTTAATAAATCTTATTTTAGTTAAACGCCACTTCATCAATAAAAATTGAAGCCTTTGCAGTTTTTTGAATCACAAGACCTGGTGGCAACCTTCCGGGATTCTTTGCTTTGAGTCGGATAAACTTAACAAGTTTATCAGGGAAGTTTAGAATAACAAGTCCTTTTGCAACAGGTTGTTTTCCGTTTGGATGAACAATATCCTTCCTGCCTAATTTTATTAAAGCATTCATAGATTCTCCACCCCAGACTTCAATGTACTCAGGTGCCAAAACACCTTGCTCTACATTTTCTAAAAAACTCAAAGTAAGTTGTGACACCGCAGCGGAATTATTTAATTCAAAAACAGCCTGAAGATCCTGATTGACAAATGCCAGATACGCCTTGTCTCCCCGATCAAGACTACCTGGCTTACCATCTATAAGCACGCTATCTTTTTTAGCCGAAAATTTAGTATCGGGTTTGGTCTCCAACACAATACGCGCAGGTGTTATTCCTAATTTCATCAGCGGAAAAGTAGCGACCTTACTGTCAATCCATTCTTCCTTCATAGCCATGATTTTTAATTCAGCCGATTGATTTACCTTGAAGGGATCCTGATATGGATTTGATTGTAAAGTAGGCTTAGTGCCATCCAGAGTGTAGAAATATTTTACATTTCCCCGCGATTGTTTAATCTCTACTGAAGCACTGACGTGAAAAAATATACTATCAATCTTACTTATAGGAGTGGTAAGTTGTACTGTATAAAGGCTATCGGTCAAATCAAATCGCGTATTGTAAACTTCAAGTTTGGGATGCGTATTTTTTAAGGTTTGAATTGATTCAACGGTGACTGCGGTGTTGTACAAATATAGTTTCTTTAGATTTTCCCACGTAGAAATTTCCTCTATTGTCTTTGCGCTGATGTTTGTCCCTGATAAATTTAAACTTTCCAGGTACGGTAATTTTTTAAGGTGGTGTACCCCTGCATCTCCAATGGCTATATTTTGAAGATGCAATTTTTGGAGATGTCTAAATTGAGTTAAGTTTTCAAGATCACTATCCTTTACTTTGGAATTTCCCAAGTCAATAGAAGTAACCTGATCTCTGATTGCTTTGAGTTCGATCAAGTCTTTGCTGGAAAAGTCCTGTTTACTCCCCAAGAATACTGCAACGTATGGTTTAGTTACAGCAATTTGCTGAACAGTTCGGTAAGGATTGTTTAACTCTTCAATGGTAGACTGATCAGCAAAAGAAATCTCTTCCAGATCCAAACCTTTTTTTGGTTGGAACCTTGAAAGCATGAGTGAATGTATACTATCTACTTTCGGAAACGTAACATATTTTTCCATGTCGCTTGCACCTGAATTGATCCACCAGCCGAGCAATTTAATTTCATCGGGTTCCAATTGAAGTTTTCCATTCGGTGGCATGTGCAGTGTATCATCCAACGGAAGTGAAACATACTTGAACACTAAACTTTCTGCTGCCTTTCCGGCTACTATGGAAGAAGGATTTTTTCCGCCTTCCATAATACTTTGATATGAGTCGAGGATGAGCTTGTTCTTAGCTCTCCTTGTATTATGACAGTTTAGGCATTTCTCATTCAGGATGGGTTGAATAACATCCCGGAAGACAATCGCACTATCCGGATTTTCAATTTGGATAATTCTTGCCTCCCGTTGTTTTCTGATTGGCTCTGTCAGAAATCCCTTCCCATGAGTAATCTCCGAACCAAGATGACCAGTCAGGGTAATGCAAACGACACTGGTTCCCAATATTCCGTAAACAAAAACGATGGAAGACTTTTCAGTGATCATCAGTACGGGCACAGCCAGCAATGAAACCGCCACACCAATCCACTTGTGAAGAGAGATTTCCTCTCCAGTGTAGGATCCTTCAGTGTAAAGAAAAAAACCAAAGAGGGCAGTTAATGCCGAGCCCAATGCATAAATGCAAAAAACATATTGAGTAATTTCATGGACAGCCTGGTGTTGAAAGGATTTCCGGGAATTCAGCCAATGCATAAAAATCCCAACGAATAGAAGTGCAATAGGGAAATGCAGGATCATGGGATGCATCCTGCCGGTGACTTGCAAAAAAACTGGCAGTCGGACTTTTTCCTCAAAAATTAACAGAAATACCAGAATGGTATTTGCAAAATAAACCAGGTTTAAGGTGAGTTGTTTGAATCGAACCATCCTACAAATCCGGTGTTATTAACTTAATATTAGTTGGCTTCTTTTCAAGCAAGGATACCTTTGATGACATGCCCGCTTACATCGGTGAGGCGGTATCGTCTCCCCTGGTGTTTATAAATAAGTTTTTCATGATCGTAGCCAAACAGATTCAGAACTGTGGCTTGAAAATCGTGAACGTGCACCGGGTCTTTCACAATGTTATATCCCAGCTCGTCCGTTTCTCCATAAACTATTCCCGGCTTTACGCCACCGCCCGCCATCCATATGCTAAAGCAGCGCGGGTGATGATCACGTCCATAATTATCCGCTTTATAATTACCCTGACAATAGTTTGTCCTGCCAAATTCGCCTCCCCATATTACAAGCGTTTCATCCAGCATGCCTCGGTTTTTTAAATCTTGCACCAATGCAGCAGATGCCTGGTCTACATTTTTGGTAAAGTTCCTGGTCCTTTCAGGAAGGTCTGAGTGCGCATCCCAGCCCATGTGATAAAGTTGAATGAACCGGACACCACGTTCGGAAAGACGCCTCGCCAGAAGGCAATTGGCCGCGAATGTTCCGGGTTGCAGAGAATCAGCACCATATAATTTATAAGAGCTCTCAGGTTCATCAGTAAAGTTCATTACCTCAGGCACTGAGGTTTGCATGCGGTAGGCCATTTCATATTGGGCTATCCGTGCGGTAATTTCAGGATCGCCAAATTCTTCTTCTTGTATTCGGTTTAGCGAGGCAAGATGTTCCAGCATTTGGCCTCGACTTTGTTTGTCTGTGCCAGCAGGATTTTGCAAATATAAAACGGGGTCCTGTCCTGACTGCAAATGCACTCCCTGGTGAATAGAATCCAGAAAGCCATTTCCCCAATTGCGCGAGGCCAGTGGCTGAATATCTCCCTTACCCCTCGACAATAAAACACAAAAGGATGGCAGATTTTTGTTCTCGCTTCCCAGGCCATAACTCATCCATGAGCCAATGCTGGGTCTGCCCGGCTGCTGACTTCCAGTTTGAAAAAATGAAACGGCAGGGTCATGATTGATGGCCTCAGTATGCATACTTCTGATGATACAGATATCATCTACAATCTTTGAAGTAAATGGAAGGAGATCACCAAGCCATGCTCCGTTTTGTCCATGTTGTTTAAAACCTGAAAACGAACCGATCAATGGCAATGACTTTTGATTCGCTGTCATTCCCGTAAGCCGCTGACCGTTCCGGACAGAATCCGGGAGTTCTTCTCCTTGCATTTTGCTCAGTAACGGCTTATAATCAAATAGCTCCAATTGAGATGGTGCACCGCTCTGAAACAAATAAATTACCCGCTTGGCTTTCGGTGCAAAATGCGTTACTCCGGGAGGCAATGATTCACCGTCATCACTCTTACCTTTAAATAAATCCGGCACCAGCAAGGTACCCAACGCCAAACCGAAAGCTGCCATGCCGAACTCCTACCGATATCCAATCTTGTCCGGAATGAGGCGCTTCGCC
>JAENVX010000150.1 GCA_016650355.1 Bacteroidia bacterium
ACTTCCAATAAGCTAGGTTTCGAAACTGGATGTTAGATACTTAAATTAATGAAAGGTTTAATATAGAACATCATAATAAGTTCGCAGGTTATTAGACAATGGTGTTGATTGTATCCACCAGTAATTCAAACTGTTCTTTTGAATGTGTAGGGAAGTTAGCGAAACGAAGCTGAGTCTTTTTCTTTTCCCCATAACCCTCTCCGGCAAACAATCCTACTTTTTCCAAATGCTTTGAAATTGACTCTGTATGCTCGCCACTTTCGGCAACAATAACAGTTTGAGAACGCGAAGCTTTATCTTTTACAAAGGGTTGAACTAATCCGTGTGTTTCAAGTGCTTGATAAAGAATGGCAGCCTTGTATTCTGTTTCCTTACGAATGATTTGAATGCCCCTTCTATTAAAATCCTGAATTACTTTGTCGAGCAGATAGATATTTAGGACGTTGGGGGTTTCAGGTGTTTGGTTCTTTTTTTCATTGGTCAGTAATGTTGGAAGACTATGATAGGTACCTATTGATTTTCCATCGTTGGCCAATTTTTCTGCTTTCGCAATGCACCTGTCATTTACAAACCATACCCCAAGCCCTGCTGGAAGCCCAAAACCTTTTTGAACAGAGAAATAAACAGAGTCAATTTTAGTAAAATCGAAATTTGGATAGGGTAGGGAAGAGACTGCGTCCACAACTATTAATGCCTCAGGATAGTTGAGCCTAAAATTATTTATAAATGCCATTGGCAATGAAACACCTGTGCTTGTTTCATTATGTGTTAAGGCAATTAGTTCCGTTTGTTCAGGTAATGTTACAGGTTCATTGAATCCGGATCCCAGGGGGGATTCAACCTTGAAAGTCGTTTTACCGAGTTGTCCTGCAATTTCAAAATACCGTTTCGAAAAAGCCCCGTTGACAAAATGAGTTGAATCTTTTTCAACCAAATTCTGAATAGACCTCTCCCAAATTTCAGTAGCAGACCCGGTGAAGAAAATATGAAATCCAGAAGGTATTCCCAGTAATTCCTGTAAGCCACTTTTCACTTCAGCATAGATGTGCTCAAATTCCTTACTCCGATGAGATATCGATGGAATACTGTTTCTAAAAGCCTCGCGTACGTGATCTTGAACAGTATAAAAAAGCTGACTTGGTCCTGGCGTAAAATTTACATTCATGGATTCAGTGATAAGATCACAAAAGTAGTGTGAACTTTACTAAAAAATTAAAGTTAATCAAGAGTTAAAAGCATGAGAGATATTCTTATTTTTGAAACATAAAATCCACTTGGATTTTGGGACACGTTTGCTGAACCTAACAATTATACAATACCGAGTAAAGCTCTAGGACAAAACCAGGCCTCATGCTGACGATTCTGTCAGTACCTCGCCCTAAAAGCAGGATAACAGTGGAAGGTTGCGACTATAGGGCAGCTCAAAACTTGTCTTTCTGGGGTTCAGAAATTCCTCTCAAAATCCGGTGGATTTTTTTAATACAATACCCTGAACTTGATTGTATTCTCAATCGCGCGAAGTTCTTTTATCACTTCTTTGTCGTACTCTTTGTCGATATCAGTGATTACATAACCGATGCTTTCATTTGTCTTCAAATACTGGCCAGCGATATTGATTTCATTATTGGCTAATATCAGGTTAATCTTGGCTAAGATACCGGGCACGTTATTGTGAATATGAATCAGTCTATGAGCATTTTCTAAAATGGGTAACGTAAGGTTAGGAAAGTTAACACTATTGCTTGTGCTGCCGGTGTTGATGTAGTCCATCAATTTGCCAGGCACAAAGTTTCCAATGTTTTCCTGTGCTTCAGAGGTGCTTCCTCCAATGTGTGGAGTCAAGATAGTATTGGGTAATCCTCTTAATTCAGAAACAAACTCCTCGTTGTTGCTGATAGGTTCGTATGGGAATACATCAATGGAGCATCCTCCAACTTTTCCATTTGCAATATTTTCTTGGAGCGCTTTAATGTCAACAATATGCCCACGACTAAGGTTTAAAAAAATTACACCCTTCTTCATTGACCTAAATTCATCTTCTCCAATCATATTCGCATTGGATTCTCTTCCGTCTACATGCAAGGAAATGACATCAGAGATTGTTAACAGCTCTTTTAAAGTTTTGCATTTGGTTGCATTGCTGAGAGCCAATCGTTCTTCCTTGTCATAATAGAAGACCTTCATGCCTAAGTTTTCAGCAATCACAGAAAGTTGAGCTCCTATATTTCCATAGCCAATAATGCCCAACTTCTTTCCCCTTACTTCAAAACTTCCAGTGGCCGATTTGTCCCATTTTCCCAAATGCATCTTTGCTGACTTATCGGGGATGTTTCGCATAAGCATAATCATTTCGGCAATCGCTAACTCCACTACCGATCGTGTATTACTGAACGGAGCATTAAAAACGGCAATACCTTTTTTTGTAGCTGCTTTTAAATCTATTTGATTGGTGCCAATACAAAATGCACCAATGACCATTAGCCTGTTGGCATTTTCAAGAACCTTTGCGGTTACCTGGGTTTTAGATCGAATACCGAGAACTGAAACATTTTTTATCTTTTCGCAAAGCTCGGCTTCATCTAAAGCGGCAGTATAAGTCTCAACGTTAAAACCTTCGGCTTTCATAAGCTCGAGAGCAACAGGATGTACATTCTCCAACAAGAGCACGTTTATTCTGTTCTTAGGGTAGGAGATGGCGGTGTTCAAATTGTTTAGGTACAGGAATTCATCGAAGCTTGGCGCAATGTGATCTGCATTTTTCAATACGCTTTCACGTTCAACGTTTTCGGTGAAGGCAAAAAACTTGTTGGCCAGTCCTGCATGTTTGATTTCATAGTCTGTGTATCCATCTCCGATCACGTATACATCGCCAGGCAGGTTGAGTCTTTTAAGTTGTTCAACTTTTCCATTGTTGGCCGAAAGGGGGTTCTCTTTATCAAAGCCAATTACATTCCCTTGTTCGTCAAACTGAAAGCGGTTAGCAAAAATATTTTCCTGCTTTATGCCATATTCCATTACAATGGGATCAATGAAGGCGTGAAATCCATTTGAAATGATATAGATGTTATCAGCATATGTTTGGAAGAACTCTCTATTGCGCTTGAATGACTCTGAAACTTTATCGCGTAGTACCTTAATCAATTGCTCTAGATGCCTTTTGTTTGGAGATAATAATGCAATCCGTTGTTCAAGGGACTCGCGGAATGATAATGATCCATCCATGCCTTGGTTAGTAATTTCAATGATCTTGCTAACCATTCTTTTTTGATCAGGATGATCCTTTAAGGATATTTCGGCCAAGGCGTCAAATGCTTCTACTTTGGTAAATGTGCTGTCGAAATCGATTACAATAAACTTATTCAGTTTCATCTTAGGTTATTGAGGCGCAAAAATAGAATTATTACCTCAGAGTAAGGCGAATGCTAAGCTTAACAACCGTCAAATTTTTTTTCTAACAATTGTTAGGCTATATGTTGAGTAACAAAGTTTTGGCAATACAACCTGATCATCTCTCTTACTCTCCTAAACTCAGCAGTGATCTCATCCTCAGTTCCTTTCGCTTTAGCAGGATCCGGAAAATTTTGGTGAAGCATCATCACCTTGGCTGGAAAGTATGGGCAGTGCTCTTTGGCATTATCACAAACTGTGATCACATAGTCAAACTCTTCGTTATTGTATTCATTTACATTGTTTGAAGTATGATGTGAGATATCAATCCCATTTTCTCTCATGGTGGCAATTGCTCTAGGATTTACGCCATGTGTTTCTATTCCAGCACTGAAGACTTCGACTTTGTCCTTGCCAAAATGTTCAAGATAACCATGGGCAATTTGACTCCGGCATGAGTTACCCGTACAAAGCACTAATATCTTTTTTTTCATTTACTGATCGTAAATTTCATAGCCAACGCAGAAGTTGGACAAACATGAGAAAATTCTGCAGACCTCTTTATAGTTTCAGGAATGAATTCCCTTGACACATCCTGAAATCCTTTATTAATGAAGTAATCGTGTGCTGTTTCAGTTAGCAAGTAAATCTCCTTTATTTTTAAACTTTTCGCTTTATAGATTATATCCTCTACAATTTTATTTCCAAGCGTCCGATTGCGTGATTTTTCCTGGACAGCCACAGAGCGCAGCAGGGCAGTAGTTCCATAAAGTTCCAGGCCTCCAGACCCAGCAAGGTCTCCGCCTTCATCATGATACCCAAAGTAAAGACTTCCTTCCAATTTGATATCGTCAGCAGGTAGTTTATTCAATCTCAAAAACACTTGAAGTTTTTCAAGTGCAACTTGATCTTGAATCATAACGGGAGTATATCGTATCATTAGTTTTAGGAACAACAGTTGAGGAATCAATTGCAGCACTCGGGGCCACAGCAACTCTTTTTTTCTTCAGTCGCTTTTTCCTTCTTTGCGCCAGGTTTTTCAGCGTAGACAGTTATGCTTACAATTCCCAAATCCCCATTCTCTATTTTATCTAATTCATCATCGTTCAAATAAACAGAGAGTATTTCATCGGGGATTACTATCTTCTTCTCTTTTTGCAGCTTAATTTTCGTAAAACCAGCACCCTTAATGATTTGAAGATATTCTTCTTTTTCAATAGCACCCGAGATGCAGCCTGCATACATTTCTGCATTCTTCTTCAGGCCTTCCGGCAAGGCTCCGATCAACACGATATCTGATACACTAAAATGACCGCCAGGTTTTAATACCCTAAACGTTTCAGCAAATGCTTGCTTTTTATCAGGCACTAAATTTAATACACAATTGCTCACCACTACATCTGCAACATTATCAGCTACAGGTAAATTCTCAATGTCTCCCAATCTGAACTCAACATTGTTATACCCTAGTATTTCAGTATTAGCCCTAGCCTTTTCCAGCATTTTTTCAGTAAAGTCGATACCAATAACTTTTCCACTTGCTCCTGTAACGGAGCGTGCAACAAAAGCATCATTGCCAGCACCAGAACCAAGGTCAATAACTACATCACCATTTTCAATTTGAGCAAACTCAGTAGGTAGGCCACAGCCTAAACCCAAGTCAGCATTCTCAGCATAGCCAGCGAGTTTTGAATAGTCCTCCGCCATTATAGCAGCGTCAATTGTAGAACATCCACAGCTGCTTCCGCAGCAACTGGTTTCATTCTGTTCTTTAGATTGTACGGCAATTTCCGTGTATTTCTCTTTCACGATTTGTTTGAGTTGTTCATTGGTTGTCATGGTACGTTTAAAGTTAAAGGTTATCGTAATATTGCGATTAGTGAAATCAATTTTTTTTAACAGCAGTTTATTTGAACGACAGTAAATAGGTCATCTATCATTTTCTTAGCTTTTGTTATTGCTTTAGTATCTATGCAGTAACATACACTGGGCCCATCAATGTCTCCTTTTATAAGGCCTGCATTTTTCAATTCCTTAAGATGTTGAGATACGGTTGATTGCGATAATGGAAGTTCGTCCACAATGTCACCACACACACAAGACTTTCGTTCGGCCAGAAATTGAAGTATAGCTATGCGTGCAGGATGGCCGAGCGCCTTAGCCAACGAAGCCAGGTCATTTTGCGATTTAGTATAATCTTCGGTCTTGGAAAGTCCCATATGTTTGTAATCGTAATATTACGATTAAAGTTTCAGATTTGTTAAAAAGTTTATAAAAAAAGTCGTCCGACTATTTAAATACGTCAAACGACCACTTGCTGTTAAGCAATAAATTTTAGCGAACCATCAATATTTCGCTGGCTGAATCCACTTGTTTTACATATTCAAAGAGTGCTGTTGCAGCAATTTCAATTTGCTCCTGTGCTTCTTTCCAGTCGCGCTGTTCAATTGCTTCACGAACTCCAGGTAATGTCTTTACACCATAACCTGTGTAGAAC
>JAENVX010000151.1 GCA_016650355.1 Bacteroidia bacterium
TCCAGAAGTTACCATTGAAGACCCAACCATTACCAATCCACGCGAACGCGAAAAAGCGTTTGGACAGGATGATCATGTGAGAATGTTTGGGAAAGATTATTCAAAGCGGATTGAACGTGCCGGCCTTCAAGCAGAAGAAAATATGTTTGGGGAAACCCAATCAGATCGATATGGGATTTCGAAAAACGAAATTATTTATTTGGGTCGGAAGTAGTTTGATTGCCAAGGGTGACAGTGGCTGTTAAAATTCCTTCGTTGTAAAACAAAAAAACCTCAACAGATGCCGAGGTTTTGCTTTTTCTTCAAAAGATGTTTAATCCAACTTCTCCAACACTTCCATCACTTCTTTCACATGTTTACGGCTAGTCTCCAGTAAGGCTTTCTCAGCGCTATTCAATTCTAGCTCTATTACCCGTTCAATTCCGTTTTTGCCTAACACAACAGGCACACCCAGGTAGCAATCTTTAATTCCGTATTCGCCATCCAACTGCATGCAGACAGGTAGAACTCTTTTTTGATCTCTTACTATCGCCTCAACCATTTGGGCTGCAGCCGAACCCGGTGCATACCAGGCAGATGTTCCCATCAATTTTACTAACTCTCCTCCTCCGGTTTTGGTACGTTCAATAATGGCGTTGAGCTTATCTGTGTCAATCAACTCAGTTACCGGGATGCCAGCAACGGTAGTATAACGCGGGAGTGGAACCATAGTATCACCGTGTCCACCAAGCAACATTGCCTGAATATCTTTAGGCGAAACATTCAACGCCTCAGCCAAAAATGCACGATAGCGAGCTGTATCCAATATACCAGCCATACCCATCACACGTGTGCGGGGCAGTTTTGATGTAATGTGTGCCTGATACGTCATCACATCAAGGGGATTAGAGACAATTATAATTATTGCATTTGGAGAATGCTTTATCACGTTTTCTGTCACCGATTTTACAATGCCTGCGTTAGTGCCGATCAAATCATCACGGGTCATGCCTGGCTTGCGCGGAAGTCCCGAGGTAATCACAACCACTTTGGAACCAGCCGTTTTTGTATAATCATTTGTCGAGCCTATCGTACGACTATCATATAAATCGATGGAAGATTTTTGCCAGATATCCAGCGCTTTGCCTTCCGCAAAACCCTCGCGTATATCCACCAACACAATTTCGTTTGCTATTTCTTTATAGGCTAGCACATCCGCACAAGTGGCGCCTACATTGCCGGCACCTACAACAGTAATTTTCATAGTAAATAATTTTAGAATTGCGGGGGCAATTTATGAAGGTTTGCCCAAAGAAAAAGGGAATATTGGAATATATCCCTCAGATCAAAAAAATCAACATCTTCAAGCAGTTGGTCGAATAGATCAGAATTTTTATCCTACGAAAGCTTCAATAACTTGCCAGCCATGTCGATTGAACTCAAAACGGTTATTACCAAAAGTCAGCTTCGCGAATTCATTTTTCTGCCAAAGAAAATCTATTCACAACATGCCAATTGGGTGCCCCCTATTTATATAGATGAGTGGGCCTTTCACAATCCGAAGAAAAACAACGCCTTATCCTATTCAGAAGTCATCCGTGTGATTGCATATCAAGATAAAATCGCAGTTGGGCGGGTAATGGGCATACTTAATAAAAAGTACAACGAAAAACATGGATTAAAGAATGTCAGTTTCTTCAATCTCGATATTATTGATGACCACGCAGTCTCGCATGCACTATTAGACTTCATAGAGCAATGGGGAAGAGAAAAAGGAATGAACAAGGTAGTTGGGCCTTACGGGCTCTCTGATAAAGACCCGCAAGGGTTGCAGATTGAAGGATTTGAAAATCTTCCAGTAATTGTAACGCCTACGAATCCGCCCTATTTGAAAAAACTCGTAGAGAGTGAGGGCTATCAAAAGGAAGTTGACTGTATCTCGTATAAATTAAACGTTCCGGATGTCATTCCAACTGTATATGAAAAAATTGCAGATCGAATTGAGAAAAACAATGACATTCATCTCCTGGAATTTAAAAGCAAAAAGCAATTAAAGCCACATATTCTGCCGGCTCTTCAACTGATGAATGAAGCCTATGCACATCTCTACGGTTTCACTCAGATGACGGAAAGTGAAATGAAAAACTTGGCCGACCAATATCTTTTTGTACTCGATCCAGAATTCGTGAAAGTGATTCAGTGTAATGGGAAAACAGTTGCCTTTGGAGTTGGCATGCCAGACATCAGTAAAGGGATTCAACGTGCCAAGGGAAATTTATTTCCGTTCGGCTTTATTCATATCCTTAATGCATCACGCAAAGCGAAACAACTTAATCTGCTGTTGGGAGCGGTGAAACAAAGCTTCCGCGGAATTGGACTAAACGTATTGCTCGGGAAATCTATGCTTGCATCTGCACACAGGCGAGGTTTTACTACAATAGACAGTCACTTGATCTTGGAAACAAACAAATTGATGCGCTCTGAATTTGAAAAGGTTGGCGGGGTGATTTATAAACGCTTTCGCGTCTATCAGAAAAATTTATGAATATAAGTTTTCTATAATGCTACTTTAAAGGTCAATGCGTGTTTCGTTTGAGGTGTTATCTTAAAACGGTTATCAACTCGGTGACCTACAACCCATACAATCTCACCGTTTGACTCCAGCACAGTCAATATATCCTTGTCAGCTATCGATACCTTTTGGTCAATAAGAAAATCACTGAGTTTTTTATGATGTTCCATACCCAATGGATAAAATGAGTCGCCAGCCTTCCATTTTCTCCATTGCAAAGGGAAGCGCAATCTATCAGCATCAACAACGGCTTTCGATTTCATTGAGGTTAATGCCGA
>JAENVX010000152.1 GCA_016650355.1 Bacteroidia bacterium
ACTACAACTAAACCGGACTTCTGGAAGTGAAAGACTATTTACATCTAATTGAAGGTAAACGTTGTGTTCTTTGGAATATCTTATCTGTTGTTCTGATTCTGATAAATTCATTTCTGGCTTATGGCCAAAAAAATGAATGGGATAGCTTAACCAACAAGTTTATCGAATACAGGAAAAACTCACTTCAGGAAAAACTTTTCATTCACACAGACCGATCCTTCTATATTGCCGGAGAAACAATTTGGTTTACCGTTTACTATGTAGATGGACATCTCCACCATCCGTTGGACCTTAGTAAAGTAGCCTACCTGGAGATAGTGGACAATGACAAAACTGTGCAAATTCAAACTAAAATTGAACTCAACAATGGTTTGGGCAATGGCTATTTAGAAATACCTTCTTCACTTGCTTCTGGAAACTATTTATTGAGAACTTACACACACTGGATGATGAATTTCAGTCCAGAACTTTATTATCATCAACCAATTACAATCGTAAACACCTTCCGGTCATTACCTATTTCCAAATCCATTGATGCACAGCCTGAATACGATATACAATTCTTCCCGGAAGGAGGAACCCTACTCAGCGGCATATCTAATAAAGTAGGTTTTCGCGTGGTAAACAAGGAAGGTAAAGGCATTGCTTTTCAAGGAAATATTTCAGACGAAAAGGGCAATACGATTTGCAACTTTTCACCGCTAAAATTCGGCATTGGCTCTTTTTCAATCACGCCCATGCCTGGTGTAGAATACACCGCAACTATAAAAGACAATAAGGACCACATCTTCAAAAATAAATTGCCCATGGTAAGCACCACTGGCTATCACATTGATACATCTGATTCTACTGAAACTTTGATTAAGATACGTGTAACCTGCGTTGGAGCCAATTCAAATCCATTTATGCTTATCCATACCCGTCAAAGTATATTCATCGCAAGGGAGTTATCGCTCGTGAATGGAACTACTAAAGTATTCCTTAACAAAGCTAAATTACCCGATGGGGTTAGTCATATAACTCTGTTCGATTCAAATAAACAGGCGGTTTGTGAGCGATTAATCTTTAAACGTCCGGAAAGCGAACTGGATTTGAAAATATCATCTGACCAAAAGCAATATGGAAAAAGGAATAAAATAACCCTCAACATAGAAACCAACACACCTGAGAAATTAATATCAAATCTCTCACTAAGTATCTACAAAAACGATTCCCTTCAGCAATTTGAAATACCTCTACTTCAGCATTATCTCTGGCTTACGTCAGATTTAAAAGGAATCATAGAATCTCCTTCGTTTTATTTCCTGCATAATGAGCAAGCCCGGCAAGCTGCTGATAACCTAATGTTGACGCATGGCTGGACACGTTTCAATTGGGTTGAGGTTACTACTAAGGTGAAACCTCAAAATCAATACATAAGTGAGTGTAATGGGCCCATCATAACGGGTACCATTAAATCCGATTCAAATAAATCCAACGCGGGGCGCACCATCTTTCTTTCCTCACCCGGAAAAAATTCACAGTTCTATCCCGCTGTAAGTGATGCACTTGGTAACTTTAAATTTGAATTAAAAAATTTCTCAGGCAGGAAAAATATCTTTCTGGAAGCAAAGGCACAACAGGATACTGCCTTTCGATACGAACTTGATGATCCCTTCTCAGGTATCTTCGCTTCCATAACACTTCCTTCCATAACCATTTCAAAAGAAAGGAGTCATCAACTTGCTCAACAAAGCATTGCAATGCAAGTGAACGATACATATCATTCGGATCAAAATAAAAAACGAAATCCATACATACTTCGCGATAGTTCGTCCTTTTACGGCACCCTTGATGAACAGTATCTATTGGATGATTACACGCGCTTTCCCCTTATGGAAGAGGTGATGCGGGAATATGTGAAAGGTGTTTATATAAGAAAGCGGGATGGAAAATTTGTTTTTAAAGTGCCCAATACTCCTACAAGTCATTTATTTGATGAAGAGCCGTTAATTTTGCTTGACGGTGTTCGAATAATTGACACCGACAAAATAATGTCAGTCAATTCCTTGAAAATTCGGGAGATAGATGTCATCACTAGAAAGTATTTTCTGGGCTCATCAACCTTTAGTGGCATTGTTAGCTTTTCGTCTTATACTGGCGATATGGCAGGGTTGACTTTAGGAAAAGAGTTGTTATATGAATATCAAGGTATTCAGGAGACTAAAGAATTTTTCTCTCCACGGTATGAGCCACACGCAGCGTTGGAAAGCAAGTTACCTGATGTCAGAACCACGTTGCATTGGGTTCCGGTATTGAAATTTGATGGAAAGCAATCGATTCAGTTGGATTTCTTTTCCTCTGATCAAGCAGGCAATTACCAAATTATGCTCCAGGGAATTACAGCACAGGGACAGGCAGGCAGTGCATTTGGCGCCCTAACAATTATGGATAAGAAACCTTAAGCGAAAGAGTCAGACTAAAATGAATACTTTTATGTTTTAGTATCATTCTATAAAGTGTCCAACTCTCGCATTGCTGTCAACCTCTTCTTTTTTATCAACGGCTTTGTGCACGCCAACCTGGCCTCGCGTTTTCCGCGTCTCCAGGAATTGTTTAACATTGATAATGGAACTTTAGGGCTGGTTCTGCTAGCCACTTCCGTGGGAGCGTTAATTGCCATGCCATTCACGGGTTGGCTCATCATTCGAAATGGAAGTCGCAGAGTGGCAAATTTTTCTGTTTTCTCGTATTGCATTTTTGTACCTCTTGTCCCGCTTATGCCTGGATTAACGGGACTAATACTAATATTTTTTATCATGGGCGTTACAGCGGGCATGCTCGATGTGTCCATGAATTCGCAGGCCGTAATGGTGGAACAGCAGATAGGTAAACCCATTATGACATCCTTCCATGCCTTATTCAGTATTGGTATGGTGGCTGGAGCGAGTTGCGGCTCACTTTTCATCAAGTTGCAAAGTCCATTGCTTATTCATCTTAGCATTATCACTGCACTAGGAATTGCTTGTGCGCTTTGGGCCCGCTATCATCTCATACATGATAAGCCACAGGAAAAACCAGATGGCCCTGCCTTCAGGTTGCCGAATGCCGCAATGGTGAGTATTGGTATCATTGCCTTCTGCTGTATGCTAGGTGAAGGCGCTATGGCGGATTGGAGCACAAATTACATGGAGCATATTGCTCATGCCAACAAAGCCTTTGCCCCTCTTGGTCTCTCGGCTTTTGCGTTGGCCATGACAATTGGCAGGATTTTCGGAGACTCTGCCCGTGCAAAATTTGGCGATCGCAAACTTATGATTGCATCTAGCCTTGTCTCCTTGTTTGGTTTAAGTTTTGCGATGATATTTATTAGTCCCTATGCTGTTATAGTTGGGTTGTTTATTGTGGGCCTTGGTTTATCAGCGATGGTACCCATTGCGTATAGTATTGCGGGCAACACAAAAGATTTGCCTCCAGGCGTAGGCCTTGCAATGGTAACGACTGTTGGTTATTCCGGATTTCTATTTGGGCCGCCCATCATTGGCTTTCTTGCTGACTGGCAAACACTTCGAATCGCGTTGGTACTTGTATTAATTTTATTTGTTGTAATGACTGGTTTAAGTATCCGATATAAAAAGCAAAATTGAATAGTTTAGAACTTAGAGATTGCTCCACCTGCTTTCAATCTCTTTGACGTGTAGTCTGTTTTTGTGACTTAATAGATTAATTTAATTGTTTAATGAGTTCCCCGTTTAACAATTCTATTCGAACAATTCGTATCACGTTGATTTCGTGTATAGTCGTAATTCTACTTATATCAGGAGCGCTGATCCTATTCATTAACCCAGAGATTATAACTCAGGAAATAAAAGATGATCGCAAAGGCGATGCATTGGATAATCTTTGGATTGCACCAGATTCTCTTAGTATTCCCTCAGGTGAACTTGGAAAACAAATACGATACGGCAAGGAATTAATTACACATACAGCACAATACCTTGGGCCCAAAGGAAGTGTGCTTCAAATTTCCAATGGCATGAATTGTCAGAATTGTCATTTATATGCGGGGACAAAACCATTCGGAAATAATTATGGATCAGTAGCATCGCTCTACCCAAAGTTTCGAGCTCGCAGCGGAAGTTTGGAAGGTATCGAAAAACGGGTGAATGATTGTTTTGAAAGAAGCCTCAACGGTATGGGTCTTGATTCTCTTTCCAAAGAAATGCGAGCGATGGTTGCCTACATTAAATGGGTTGGCAAGGATGTTCCTAAAGGAAAAAAAGCAATTGGGTCTGGCCTCTATGACATCGTCTATCTTGATAGACAATGCGACACGGTTAAGGGCAAATCACTTTTCCAAGCTAAATGTGTTACTTGCCATGGAGCTAATGGTGAAGGATTAAAACGATTCGATGGTATTGACTATGTCTATCCACCCTTGTGGGGAGAAAATAGTTTTAATAATGGTGCAGGCCTTTTTTGTATATCAAATTTTGCTAAATACATTTTTGCTAACATGCCTCAAGGAGCTACATATGAAAAACCCTTATTGAACCAAGAAGAATCATGGGACATTGCTGCATATGTGCTTTCAATGCCGCGGCCGGAAAAATTATTTGTTTCTGATTGGCCAAAGATCGAGACCAAACCCGTAGATCATCCCAACGGACCGTATGCTGACAAGTTCAGTGAGACTCAACACAAGTATGGACCATTCAAACCAATTTTGGAAAGTCAGAATTAGATTTATTGTATTTTAACAAAAAATTATAAACATGAAAAAATTAATACTCATCATTTTATGCGTCATCACGTTGCATGTGCGGGCACAACAAAAGTCTGATGTGGTAGATTTCAATAAGCATAAAATCGTTATGCAATTCACCGACTCTGATTCCTTGTCTCAAGCTTCTGTAACCGGACAAGTAAAAAATATTCGTGCCGCCTGGCCCAATGCCGATATTGAAGTGGTTTGTCATGGCCCCGGTCTTGATCTATTAATAGCAACTAAATCCAAAGCCAGCAAAGCGGTTGCAGAATGGTCAGCACAAGGAGTTATCTTCGGTGCTTGCAACAATACCATGCGAAGACAAAAGATTAACAAAGAACAACTCTTACCTTCCGCCCAGGTAGTTCCATCCGCCATGATTGAGCTGACCTTAAAACAAGAAGCTGGTTGGGCATATGTAAAGGGCGGACATTGAAATTCCGAATTCCGCTCTCCCGATGTTTTATTTCTTATAGCCCGGTCCTCTAACTACCCTTCCTGGTTTTGCTCCGGTATGTGCTCCATTCTCTAACACCTGTGTGCCGTTCACAAAAACATGAACCATACCAGTGGCATATTGATGTGGCTTTTCAAAAGTGGCATGGTCTTGAATTTTGGCCGGATCAAAAATCGCGAGGTCGGCAAAGTATCCATTTTGTAAAGATCCCCGCTTTTTGATTTTCAAATTTCCTGCCGGCAGTGAAGTGAGTTTGCGAATTGCCTCTTCCAGTGGAATCACTTTTTCCTCGCGTACATATTTGCCAAGGAGGCGTGCAAAATTTCCATACGCCCGGGGGTGGGTACTTGATTTTAAAAATACACCTTCGGGAGCGGCAGATTCTGCATCAGAACCAAAACTTAAATACGGCAATGCAATCTGGCGCTTTATATTTTCTTCGCTCATCATAAAATAAGCAGTGCCCACTCTTGTACTATCTGCTATTACAAGATCCATCGCAGTTTCTTCAGGTGACTTCCCATAAATTTTTGCAACCTCAGCTAATGTTTTTCCCGTGAATTGTTTTAATGAATCATTGGCAAAACCTAGCAGCAAAACCTGATCTGGGCTTCCCGCCAGTAGCAGCAGGTTTTCCCACTTGTCTGATGGCTTACGCATTTCATCCAATGCCTTCTGCCTTATTTTTGGATTTTGCATTCGCTTTATCCAACCTTTTATTCCTCCCTCCTGTATCCACGGTGGCATGGATGCATCCAGACCCGTAGCACCTGCCGTATAGGTGTACATGTCAGCAGTGATCTTCGATCCTTCGTTGTTAGCATGATCAATTTTCGCTAGAACAGAATCAAGTTTCCACCAGTTGTCCTTACCTCCCATTTTTAAATGATAGATTTCTGCCGGTAACTTTGCTTCTCGTGCAATGCGAATGGTTTCATCCACTGCACCAAAAATATCGTTCCCTTCACTTCGCATGTGCGTAATGTACATGCCACCGTATTCCCCAGCTACCTCACAAAGTTCTATGAGTTCTTCTGTTGATGAATAATTAGCAGGCGCGTAAATAAGTGATGATCCAACGCCTAATGCTCCTTCCTCCATGGCTTGCCTAACCAGCTCCCGCATGGCTACCATTTCTTCCGCGTTGGGCAAACGATTTTCATACCCCAATTCATGAACGCGAACGGTGGTGGCTCCAACAAAGGAAGCTACGTTAGTGGCCACACCTCTGCGCTCCAATGATTCGAGATATTCACCAAGAGTTGTCCAGTCAATATCAAATTTTCGGTCTGGGTCTCTTTTCATATCGGCAAGAGCGTCTGCCTTCATCCCTTCGTTTAGCGGGCCCATAGAGTTACCTTCTCCAAATACTTCCAGCGTGACTCCCTGTCGAATGTCTCCTTGCGACTTGCCATCGATAATCAGAGACTCTGTTGCCCAGCTTAACATGTTTATGAACCCTGGCGCTACTGCCAAACCTGTTGCATCAATTTCTTTCTTCCCATTGGCATCGGATAGATCACCTATAAAGGCAACTGTATCGGCATTGATTGCAACATCCTCCAAAACTCCGGGTTTGCCTGAGCCATCGTATACCGTGCCTCCGCGAATGACGACATCATATTCTTGCTTTTTACAAGATGTGAAAATGAGCACGAGAATTAGCACACAATAAATTGCTTTCATGGAATTAAGGTTTTGGTTGAGGAAGGTAGATAAACATTCAGCGCTGAGCAAGTCGACCCTAATTGCTAATTTCTTTTCTATCAAAAACTTTTTTCCCACCGACATAGGTTTGCAATACTTTCAGGTCTCTGATTTTTATGGGGTCAACCTTGGTAATGTCTTCATCAATAATAACAAAATCGGCCAACTTACCTTGCTCCAGTGTTCCTTTAATATCCTCTTCAAAGGAGGCAAAGGCTCCACTTTTTGTATAGGCGATCAAGGCTTGCTCTACTGTAATTTTTTGCTCAGGTACCCATCCGTCAGGATTCTTATCGTCCAACGTTCTTCTTGTGACAGCTGCATAGATGCCTTGTAAAGGAGTAGCAGGAGCAACAGGCCAGTCGCTTCCAAAAGCAACTATCGCTTTTGCATCCAACAATGATTTAAAAGCATAAGTTGTCTTAATCCTTTCGGCACCAATTAGATTTATGGCCCACCTTCCATCATCAATCGCATGATAAGGTTGCATGCTCGCAATTACGCCAAGCTCAGCAAACCGTGAAATATCCTTGGGTGCAATATGTTGCACATGCTCAATCCTAAATCTGCGATCCTTGGCTCCATTCTCCAATTGAACTTTTTCATAGGTATTTAACAACGTGTTGATCGCCCGATCTCCGATGGCATGCACAGCAATTTGCAGTTCTGCATTATCCGCATTTGAAACCCAATCATATAAATCTGCTTCTGGAAACATAAACAATCCTCTATCTTTTGGTGTATCTGTAAAGGGATCCATAAATGCAGCCGTGTGCGAGCCCAGTGCACCATCGAACACACCTTTCAAACCATTTATTTTAAGCCATTTATCTCCGACTCCTTCGTTTTCTATTTGATCAGCACGCTCTTTCCATTTTTCTAAGGAACCCAAACTGAAAATACGGGTGAGCATGCGACTGGATTTATAAGCCCGCTCAAAGCCCTCCTTTCTCCCCTCTGAGTCTGTTGGGTACCATACGTGATGAACTGAGGTAACACCATTGGAAGCAAAATATTTCATGGCATCATCAATCGCACGGTCAACTTGTTCATCTGTTGGTGCTGGGATTTTGCTTGTGATTAACGTCATGGAATTGTCCTTAAATATCCCTGTTAACTCCCTGGCACTATTACGAAGCATAACTCCTCCTGCAACATCCGCAACTCCATCGTCAATCCCGGCCAACTTAATAGCAAGAGAATTTGCCAGGGCCATATGGCCATCTAGTCGCGTAACAAATACCGGATGATTCGGAGTTAGTTTATCAATCCAGTCTTTTGAAGGCAATATTCCCCACTCACTTCCATCCCATTCTCCGCCTAATATCCATGTTCCTTCCGGGACAGTTTTGGCAAAGTCGCCAATCCGTTGACTAAATTCTTCTGGGGATTTTGAATCACGTAATTTCACAGAAGAGAGATTAAATCCACCGTCTAATAAGTGAGCATGTGCGTCAATAAATCCGGGAGTGATAAATTTTCCGGCCGCGTCAGTCTCTCGTGTATTGCCACCTTTAAACTTTGCAATCTCTTCACTACTTCCAACAGCAAGAATTGTGTCTCCACTTATGGCCATCGCTTCAGCTAATGGTTGTCTTTCATTGCCAGTCCAAATGGTGGCATTAGTTATGATCAGATCGGCTTTTTGAGTTTTAGTCTCGCAGGAAATTATGACTAAAAATAGAACAGATGCTAAAAGAATGTTGAGGGCGTATTTTATTTGAATCATACTTGATCAATAATATTTTTGTCGGAAATATTTCTTTTAAGAAATGAGTCTGCAAGATAATTTCTACTCTTCATAATAGTTAACATTCTTTTCTTTTAGAAAATCAGTAATCGTACTTGCGTGAATGCATTGCCCCAGATGAATGAAGGAATAGTCATTAATTTTCTTAACCTTACCTTCAATTAAAATTTCTTTGTTCTCTAAGTCGAAGCCTAAATGTAAATGCTTTGTTGAAAATTGCATACCGTAAACGAGTCCATTCTCGTCAAACAATGGTCCACCGCTCTGTCCTCGAAGTCCCGGAGTACTCAATTCAATTCCATAAATCTTTCCTTCCTCAGCGAGGTGTCTGGTAATCATTCCTTCAAGCGGAAATCGTGGGGAGTTGATTGTACCTTCTTTAGTCCATTCAATATCATCAATGGCTTCATTGAATTTATAATTTGTAAATTCAGGAAACGGAAAACCAAGTCTGCAGAGAAATTTGCCTTGCTGGATTTTAGTGGAGTCCTTACTAAACGTTGCGTAATTTGAATAGGCAATACTCTTAAAGTCATTGAATTTTAAGATTGCTAAATCATGTTTTGGATGAACATGCCAGGTAAACCCTGACATGCTGTCAACACAGTTCATGAATGAATTCCTAATTTGAATGGCTGTGTCTTCTTTGTATCCATATTTAATTTCGAGTCCCTTTAAATTCCTCTTAAACTTTCCGTCTCTGGGTAATTTATCCCTCTCTCGCTTAAATTCGATATGCTTTTTATTAACAATGTCTGATGCAGTAAGTAAGTCAATAACATGTTTACATGTAATTGCATACCCTTTTTCGTTTACGAAAAATAAAGTAGAGCTTCCGGGAATGATTTGTTTCCCTCCATACGTTCTCGTGATGGAGTGAATTGACCTTGTGAATTCCGAGACCTTCTCAATTGATTTTATAAACATTAATTTTTAGGATTATTGCGACCAAAGTCTGTGTTTTCTTCACCGAACGAAATTAAGAAACTAAAGCAACAAACGTCACGCTGAACTTAGGAATTGAATAAACATTATCAGAAGCAGATTTCGGTACATGTCACGTACATACTCTAATCAAACCTGAAAGCCTTGCCCCCAATAAGCGCTCGCCTTCAAACGCACGCTAACTTATACTCCTCTTTGAAAGTGATTCTGACTAGGTTACAAGTAGATACTATTTCGGATAATTAGGATGTGCCTTTACTTTTCTAAGCTGGCGCAGGTGCCTATCGGTATGAGTAAATATCATCATGTATTTTTGATGAACATTGGGCCCAAAGCATATGTAGTGCAATCTGATATTTTGGGTCGCGTTTTTCACGTATTCAATTGATTCATCTCTTATTGTGGTGAGCCATGTCATATTATTCTTGCCTTCGTTGTTGCCTAGTGGAACAGAAATTGAAAAAGGTTTTGTAAAATCCATGGTGTTATTTTTTCTCAAGCTCTTTGGGTCTTGATCTAAAAAGAGGCTGTCTGACATATTATGTTGAAATGAGGGAATTGGCTCGCTCTGTAGCGCAACCGAAATTTCATGCATGAAAATTAACTCGTACAAATCAATGTGTTCAACAATCTGATTGATGCGATCAGGACTTTCCTTAAAATTCCATTGCTTCTTTGTTAGGTTCTTCGTTTCATCAATCAGCTCCTGCTTAGAACGAATGAGATTGTCAAGCAGATATTTTCTATCAGTTTCTGTCCATGACGGCACAGCTGAAGGTAGATCTGTCTTTGTTTGTCCTTTGCTAAGAATAAGAATTCCAAAAACAAGAGTTAGTGTTAT
>JAENVX010000153.1 GCA_016650355.1 Bacteroidia bacterium
CCCCAGACAGGTACCCTAACCATTGAGATGACGAAATTAAAAGTTGGTGTAAGTAAGGTCTTGCGTAACATCTATTTTGATTTTGCAAAAGCCACCTTCAAAAATGAGTCGTACAATGAATTGAACAAGCTTGAGAATATGATGAAGCAGAATGCTGGTTTGCGAGTGGAGATTTCCGGACATACTGATAATGTAGGATCCTGGGAATATAATAAGCAACTTTCTCAGCGCAGGGCCAATGCTGTAAAAGACTTCCTCACTTCCAAAGGTATTGACACCCGAAGGATAAAGGCAACAGGATATGGAGAGGATAAACCAATTGCTACAAACGATGACGATGCTGAAGGGCGAGAAATCAACCGTAGAGTTGATTTTATTGTGCTAGGTAATTAATATCTTTTTCTCACCTTTGACAATAACCAATGATGATAAGGTCGTTGGTTATATTTTTTTATGATGGTTGTACCGTATAAGGATGAACATTCGGGGAAGAAAGAACAGGTTGCAAAGATGTTTGATAACATTAGCGGCCGATATGATTTATTGAACCATCTTTTAAGCCTGGGTATCGATATTCAATGGAGGAAAAAAGCCATTCGGGAATTAAAGGGAATTCAGCCTAAGTTAATTCTTGATGTGGCAACAGGCACTGGAGATTTTGCAATTCAGGCACTGGATCTACATCCTGATAAAGTGATTGGCGTTGATATTTCTGAAGGCATGCTGGATGTAGGGCGTAAGAAATTGAAGGCGCGGCATTTAGATGAGAAAATTGAACTCAAAAGTGGAGACTCGGAAAATCTTCCGTTTGAAGAGAATAAATTTGATGCTGTGATCGTTGCTTTCGGGGTGCGTAACTTCGAAAATCTGGAGAAGGGGCTGGGAGAGATATTTAGGGTGGTGAAGCCAGGGGGGAAAGTAGTTATTTTGGAATTTTCGAAACCCTCAGGGTTTCCATTTAAGCAATTGTATAACTTTTATTTTAAGTTCGTTTTGCCTAAGATAGGTAGGTTAGTTTCGCAGGATCAGGCCGCTTATACATACTTGCCAGAATCGGTTCAAGCCTTCCCTGACGGAAAAGACTTTTTAAAAATCCTTACCGGAATTGGATATAAAAATACAGCATGCAAGCCGTTGACTTTTGGAATAAGTTCATTATACACGGGTATAAAATAGTTGTAGTCGGTGTTTTATTTTCACTGCTCCCAACCGATGCCGTAAGCCAGAGGTTTAGGTGGGCTCGTGAGAATAACCCCAACTATGATGAACGGTGGATCTCATATGGGTTTATGATCGGTCTTCACACCTCAGCCTATCAAGTTAAATATTCTGATCAATTTGTTACGCAAAAGTTTGATACCGTCCATTCTATAATGACTCCCTATTCACCAGGTTTCTCCCTTGGATTTCTGGTCAACCTTCGATTGCATGATGTGCTGGATTTACGGCTCATGCCCAAAGCTGGTTTTTATAATCATGTGGTCGAGTACAACTATACCGATGGCTCCACTCAAGAGCAGTTGGTAGAAACCACCTTATTTGAAACTCCACTTCTGCTGAAGTATAAATCTTTGCGAAGGGGAAATGTGAGGATGTATATGATTGGAGGGTTTACTCCCGGAATTGAGGTGTCAGGAAAAAACGATGTACAATCGACTACAGCGAACCTGTCTGTTAAAAAAGCCAATGTTAGTATAGATGGTGGGTTTGGATTTGATTTCTATTTTCCACTTTTCAAATTTTCCCAGGAGATCCGTTTCTCTAAGGGATTTGTTGATTTGCTCGGAACAAATCCAAGCGTCTATAGCGATCCCATTAAACGAATTAACACAAACACAATAGCGGTCTATTTTGTTTTTCAGTAGCTTAAATTAATCACGTTCAAATATCCCCATCATGAGCAGCAAAAAAATTGTATTAATAACCGGTGCTACTTCTGGTATTGGTGAGGCTACGGCAAAATTATTAGCTAATAATAATTTTAAACTAATTCTATGCGGCAGACGAAAGGACAGACTTGACGTTCTAAAAGAAAAGCTTTCAAAAGTAACGGACGTAACCACCTTATCATTTGATGTTCGTGATAAAGCAGCCGTTTGTAAGGCGATTACTTCTTTGGGAAAGGATTGGAAAAATATTGATGTGCTATTAAATAATGCGGGGAATGCTCACGGCCTTGATCCTATTCAATCTGGCAACACAGACGATTGGGATGCCATGATGGATATTAATGTTAAAGGCCTTTTGTATGTCTCGCGAGAAATTTTACCGGGTATGGTGGAACGTAAATCAGGACATGTTATTAACATTGGTTCGATTGCTGGAAAAGAAGTTTACCCAAATGGAAATGTATATAGCGCCAGTAAATTTGCTGTTGATGCATTGACCAAAGGGATGCGCCTCGATCTAAACGCCTATGGTATTAAGGTTACCGCTATTCATCCTGGCTTGGTTGAAACAGAATTTTCATTGGTGCGCTTCAAAGGTGATGCGGATAGGGCAGATACCATTTATAAAGGGATTCAACCTCTTGAAGGCAATGATATTGCCGACATTATATTATTTGCCTTGACAAGGCCGGCACACGTTGTTGTCGCAGATTTGGTGGTTTTCCCTACCGCGCAGGCGAGTGCCACAATAGTCAACAGGAAATCTTAAATTAATTTTAATAGGACATCATTATTCAGTTCATGGACTCCATCGAACTCTATTATCTCTGGTTGTAAATTTAGTTTCTTATTTAATTCCTTGATTTGTTGTAGTGATGCTTCTGTTAAGAACGGGTCTTTTTTTCCATAGACCTCTACTACTTCCAGTGCACGTAAGATTTCTGCGCCTTTTTCGAAATCCATATCGGGTGGAAAAAGCCCTGCCCAAAGGATTAATCGATTTGCGTTTATTTTTCCATCCATGAGCCAACGCGTTACCGTTGCTGCACCTTGTGAGAAGCCGAGAAGGGTAACTGGCGGAAGGACTTTGAGATCAGAAGTTTCTTTTTTATAGACTCCATTAAGGTAGTCGATATAATTTTCAATATCCATTAGCCTGTTTTCCTTTGTCATCCAGGAAGATCCTACACGCCCTGCATTTCCATCCAAATAGAATCGGGAAAGTCCTTCGGGTGCGATTACACAGATGCCGGCCTCTTCAAGCGCCTTAAATTTTTGAATAAAGAATTGTGCAAGTTGTCCGTAACCATGCACGACAAACCACAACTGCCTGGTCGATTTATCAGATTTGCCTAATCGATAATAGCGTGCTTTAAAATTGAATTGTATTTCTTGTGATTCCATATTAAAGAAAGCAAATTTAAGGGCTTTCAAACTATCTTGTTGGAAATGAAAATGGCTCTGTAAAATTCAGAGCCATTCAAGTTGACAGAAAATTATCAACTATCTTTTAAAACCTAATGCACTACCACCACATTTTGAAGCAGAGCCATCAAACGTATATTGGATATAGTAGATGCCGGTGGCATTACAGGGGTAAGCAATTGCTGAAATGAACTGACCGTTAATTTTGCTAGTAGCGACTTTGTTTCGGCCGGCATCAAAGAGTGTGACAACAATGCCATCAGTTTCAGTACCCGTAGCGCAAATGTTAATCATGTATTGAGTCCCTTTTGTAAAAACATAAGAGTATTCAACTTTAGCTCTGGAGCCGTCTTCGCTATCTATTTTATAACTCTTTAGAAAATTGAACCCAGAAGCCAATTTGGGTATGCATGCGTTACTAAAATTTTCCGAATCGCACTGACCTATTAGTTCTGAAGATGTGACTCCTGCCATGAGAAGGAGAGTGAATAAAAAAATTATCTTTTTCATAAGTTTAAATCTATTCTGTACTATCCGATAATTTTATTTCGAATGGTGTTTGTAACTGTTTTTATTGCGGCAATGTCCTGTTCAGTTATCTGGATGGTGGTCGTGCTATTGTCTTTGATAACGGCTACCCCATTTATAACCTCCATCGTTGATTCCTTGTAGGTATAAGTAATACTGATATTGTCAAACGCTCCCTTCAATTCCTCCATATCCCTCAAAAGAGATGCCATGTTTTCGTCACTGTCTTTGTAGAAGGAAAGTAGCAACACTATTTGCTCAAGAATAATTTTTTGCTCTCCGATTGTTTCCTGTAATTGCTTGTTTTTCGCGTCTTTTGTAGCAACATCGCAAGTTAAATGCATGGCTTCAATCCAGCCACCCGATAATAAAAGGACGCTTAGATTGGCTCTTCCCTGTTTTTGAAGGTATCCGTTTATGCTATTGAAATTTTGGGTTGTTATTAATAGCAACGAATCCAGGTTTTTGCTGTTGCTCGCCAGCCTTCCTATCGTTTCAATATCAAAGAATTGCCCAATGTTTAGCCCGTCAGCCAGAGATTTAATTGAAGCCAGAAATTTGATGCCATCTTGGTTCTGCCCATAAATATTAGTGTATCCCAGATCGGTGCCAAATATTCCCAAGTTTAGTGCCTTTTTATAGTTGCTGTTATAAGTGGCGTGTTTATCAGGTGAGTTTAAAAGGCTAATGTCATACTTATTCCCTGATTCCTTCAATAATACAGAAATCTCAAGCGGACTTGGGATTTGCTGTAACACGCTATTAATTACCTCCTGATCAATGCTTGACGCTGAATTATTTGCAGAATCCAAGCTTTCAAGGAAGGCCTTTTCATCTGGCTTTTTACCAGTGCCACAGCCGAATAAAACAAAGGCTGTAAACACCACTAATAGAATTCTCATAGCAATAAAATTATATTACAATAATACAAAATCAGGCTTCCCTAGCAAATAATAATTCAGGCCTTCAGAGTTGGAATTTGAACTTTACCGAATGAATCCACCAGTTTTCGAATCAGCTCAAAATAGAGTGTCACATATAAGATCAAGGACATCATCCAGATAACCAGGATGTCAAAGAGAAAGGTGCTCACGGTTTGCCCTAACAAATTCTTTTGGGGCAAGAAAAAGGCTGTGCGGTAGTCTAATAATCCCCCACTTATTGGATCTTGATAGATTGGATTGATTTGCTGAATTAATTTTCCGTTGTATTCAATCAATCTATCCTTTGTAGAAACGTTTCTTACCAAATCAGAAAGGCTCTCGTTATAATCTCTATTTTTTTCTGCTGTGATGTTAAATCCTTTTTTTTCATAAAACGCCATCTTTTTTTCTGCTAAGGATACATTGTCATTGTAAATTTTCTGATAGTAACTGCGATACTGCTCGAGGTAGCGCGTCAGCGACTCCCCGAGAATTTTGGAGTATTTATCCAATGTCAACTCTTCGTTCAGGTTAATTTTTTCAAGTCCCATTTTGAAGGGTTCATCAATTAAGACAGTTTGAATGATTTTTAAATGCTCGGAAACTATTTGCTGTAATGAATCATTTTTTGTTTCGTAATGATCAAGTACGAAGTGATTTCTCCTTTGGAGTTCATCCGCCAGATAGGCAGCTTTGTAATCTGCCTGCGCCTCACCTTTTTTATATTCATAATAGGGCGATTCGTATTCGTTGTTTATAAATTGGTAAGTAGCCATCGCTTCATATGCCCAGCGTGATGCCATCATATCGGCAACAATAGGTACTTTGCCCTTTGTACTGATCACGTTATTTAGTTTTTCAAAACTGAAAAGCAACCCACTCAATATCATTTGTGGAATTAGCAAAAGCGGAATCAAAACATAAACCGTAACGGCTGAATTGAACGCAGACGAAATATTCAATCCCAAAACATTGGCAAAGCATGAAGTGCTAAATAATACTAGCCAAAACGCAAGCGTCATTCCGTGTATTTCAAGAATGAGGTTGCCAATGACCACAAACATGAATGTTTGAATGGCCGAAAGCAGGAAAAGAATAGTAAGTTTTGAAAGGAGGTAACTATTCCAACTGAGGTTTAGGAAGGACTCGCGTTTTAATATTTTCCTGTCACGAATTATTTCTTCCGCACTCACAGTTAATCCCATAAACAAGGCAACAATGATGCTCATTAACATGAAGGCTGGAATATTTTCATTGAATCGGAAAAGATATTCTTTTCCCCCCGGGGCACTTTTATATTTAATGACAAAGGCAAGAATCAGTGCTAATAATGGCGCCTCTAAAAGATTAATCAGCAAATATTGTTTGTTGCTAAACTTGGCTAGAAAATCACGCTGAATAAAAATGGCAGCCTGTTTGATTCTGGTAGGAATATAAAGTGCAACGGGTGGTTGCTCTTTTATGTCCGCTACAGTATTTACCTTGAACTGTTTTGCATACATCTCATACCACTGCGGAGGCGTTACTTTTCGCTTGGTTGTTGGTTGCCCGTATTCATCAACGACCTTTGCTTCAATGATATTGAAAATTTGCTCTGGATTAATGTTGCCACATGTTTCGCATTGGCCACGATTGCTGTCGACCTGATGTGTTGCTCGCTTAAAGTAGGTAACGGCTTGAGCTGGATTTCCATAGTAGGAAGGGAATCCACCAGTATCCATGATAATCATCTTATCAAACATCTTGTATATATCTGATGAAGGTTGGTGAATCACCACAAAAATAAGTTTACCCTTAAGGGAAAGTTCTTTGAGCAAATCGATAACATTTTCTGAGTCACGTGAAGACAGACCAGAAGTAGGTTCATCTAGAAATAGGATAGCAGGCTCGCGAATTAATTCCAACGCTATGTTTAAGCGCTTGCGCTGGCCGCCACTTATTTGTTTATCGAGCACGCTGCCTACTTTCAAATCCTTGTGCTGATCAAGGCCCAAATTTGCAAGAACCTGTGTTACCCGCTGATGAAGTTGCTCTTGGGTAAAGTTGGCGAAGCATAGCGTAGCGTTATAATATAGATTTTGATATACCGTTAATTCCTCAATCAATAGATCATCTTGTGACACAAACCCGATAACTCCCTTAATTTTATTTTTTTCGGTGTGTATGTCAAAACCGTTGATGCGAATATTGCCCTTGCTGGGTTTTTCAAGACCGGCAAGGGTAAGCAGCAAGGTTGTCTTTCCTGCCCCGCTCGCGCCCATGATACCGATTAGTTTGCCTGGACCTTCGGAGATAACAACATCACGCAGCCCTATTGCGCCATTGGGAAATTTGA
>JAENVX010000154.1 GCA_016650355.1 Bacteroidia bacterium
CGTTAGGGTTTTCGATTTTAATTTCCTGTGAACGGTAGCCTATAAATGAGGCAACTAGTGTCATTGGAGGATTGTCACTAACAGTCAGGTTGAATTTGCCATCCAAATCCGTTACGGTTCCAATTACACGACCTTTAACAATAAGGTTGACTCCAGCTAAACCTTCGTTCTTTTCATCCAGGATAGTTCCTGAAATTTGGGTTTGAGATTGAGCGGAAAAACTTGCCGTAAAAAGGAGCAGCAAACAGCCCAATTGTAAGTATAGTTTCTTCATATTCGATTTATTATGGATTCTTAAATCTACAAGAAAAAGCTTGAAAACAAACGTTTGAAAGTGCGATTTTAAGGATGGTTTGGACTGTTTTTAACCTACCTATAGTGGCAGAAATTTCATGAACCTGATCGGATATACTTGACAAGTTTTTCACAAAGCGCATTTATTTCCGCGGCCATATGTTCATCGCCTGTTGAGCTTAATACACTTTGACTTAATCCTCCGATGCAGTCGATGTAAAATTTTTTCATTTCTTCCACCGGCATATCTTTGGTCCATAGATCAATGCGCATGGTGTTCTTTTGTTCATGATCCCACAGTGAAATGCTAATAGACTTGGCTTCAGTGAAACCAGTTTCTGGTTTATCCGTAGCGTCCCACATTATTTTTTCGGGAACGTTGTTGTCATCAAGGTCTATTGAAAATTGTATCGTTGATTTTTTCATTTAGGTGAAATTAATGGTGATATTCTTATTTGCGCAGTATTCATTTTTCGAGATATTCTACGTGACCTATTTATTATTTTGATTTAAATGTCTGCCGAATAAATCTATGAAAAAATTCATTGATTCTGGATTTCGAAGGGCCCCTGCGTTTACAACTTCTGAGGGAGTTCTTCCCTGTAATACTTTCTTGACTGGCGATTCCGTTTTTTTTCCGCTAATGGTATACGGGATGTCTGGTGCGCTAATGATCTCATCGGGCACATGCCGAGGACTATTATCTGACCGAATTATTTTGATAATTTTTTTCTGAATGGCTTCAGTTAATTCTTGACCTTCAACCATGACGACAAAGAGCGGCATATAAAATTCTCCTTTTTCTTTTTCAATGCATACGATCAAACTGTCTTTGACTTCTGAAATTTTATCCACAGCCCGATAAATTTCACTCGTCCCAATGCGAACTCCTCCTCGATTTAATGTAGTATCGGATCGACCGTAAATAATTACTCCCTGCCTGGCCGTAATTTCTATCCAGTCACCATGCCTCCATTTTCCAGGAAACAGTTCAAAATAACTTTCCAGGTATCGTTTGTACTCAGGATCATTCCAAAAGTAGATGGGCATTGAAGGCATGGGTTTGCTGACTACCATTTCACCAACTTCTTCCAGAACCGCTTGACGATTTTCGTTGAAAGATTCCAATAAGCAACCTAAAGTCCTGCATTGTATTTCTCCAGAAAAAACGGGCCAGGTTGGATTTCCTCCTACGAATGCGCTACACACATCAGTGCCACCACTAATTGAAGCAAGCCAAATTTCTTTTTTCACATGGCTGTATACCCAATCGAATCCTTCTGGCGGTAGTGTGCTTCCGGTTGAGCTTAACGAGCGAAGGGAAGATAAATTGAAGTCTTGCCTTGGATCAATCCCCGCCTTCATACAAGAAAGTAAAAAACCAGCGCTTGTTCCAAAATGATGGATGTCGATCTCCTGAATAAATTTCCAAATAACTGTCATGTCTGGATGTGCCAGACTTCCATCATATAAAACTAACGTAGCTCCGCAAAGCAAAGATCCGTGAATGTAATTCCACATCATCCATCCTGTGGTGGTATACCAAAAATACCGCTCACCTGCTTTTACATCATTGTGAAAAGTGAGGTACTTCAATTGTTCTAATAATATTCCACCATGGGAATGCACTATAGCTTTAGGTAGACCGGTAGTGCCGGAGGAGTAGAGAACCCAAATGGGGTGATTGAATGGAACTCTATGAAATTGTAACTCGTGTGTTGTGTTGGCTATGGTTTCACTCCAATTCGTATGTTGGTAAGAGCATTGTTTACTACCGGTATTTAGTAAAACGATTTTCTCAACGCCAGGCAAAGCTTTCGCTAATTGATTAATTACATCTTGCTTATCATAATATTTTCCGCCATAGAAATATCCATCGACAGCAATCAAAACCTTTGGATTTATCTGGGCAAAACGATCAATCACAGATTGTGAACCGAAATCGGGTGAGCAACTAGACCAAATAGCTCCTAGGGAGTTGGTTGCAAGGAAAGCAATTGTTGCTTCCGGTATGCAAGGGACCAACGCAACAACACGGTCGCCCGCTACTATGCCCGCATCCAGTAAGAATTTTTGAAAGCTGGCAACTTTTTGCTTCAACTCAGGCCAACTTATTTCCTCTCGCGGCTTATCCTCTGATTGGAATATAATTGCTGGCGTTGTGCTGGAAAAGCTTCTAAAAATATGCTCTGCGTAGTTTAGATGCAGTCCCTCAAACCAATTCACATGAGGCATTGTGCCAGTCATTACATTTGAGTATTTTCCTTCTGTAATGAGCTTGAAATATTCTACTAAGACTTTCCAGAAATCTTCAGTTTTCGTTGTTGACCAGTCCCACAAGTCAGCATAATCTTTGAAGTGTAGATCTTTAGTATCCTTCAGCCATTTGATAAAGTGAGATACATTTGAATTTTTGATATAAGAATCAGATGGTGTCCAAAGAAGTTTAGGTTCTCTCATCGTTAGATTTTCCCCAGAACGGTAAGTACTTCTCTTTTATCTTCTTGTAATTGTTTTTTGAGCGCTTCCAAATCCTGAAACTTCATATCGTTGCGAATCAGTTTCAGAAAATCGATTCTTAAGTCCTCACCATAAATATCTTTGTTAAAATTAAAGATATTGACTTCAATATTTCGTTTTGTTCCATTGACCGTAGGTCGATTACCAATATAAAGCATACCGTCAAAATAATCATGGCCATACATGACTCTCACGGCATAGATGGCATCCATTGGAATGAGTTTATGGTGTGTATCTATTTCAATATTAGCAGTGGGGAAACCCATCAACCTCCCAAGTTTATCACCTTTAACTACACGCCCGCTCATAAAATAGGATCGTCCGAGGAAATGCTGCGCTGTCTCAAGATCGCCCTTATCAAGAGCTTGCCTTATTTTAGTCGAACTTACACCTACATGGTCAACATCCTGTCTTGGTATTTCTTCCACATCAAAACCATATGCAGGCCCATTTAGTTTTAGTTGATCAAAACTTCCTTCCCGGTTTTTCCCAAATCTATGATCGTATCCTATTACTAATTTTTTAGTCCCAATTGTGCTTACCAGAATTTTTGTGATAAAATCTTCTGAAGAAAGTTGTGAGAATTCTTTTGTAAAAGGAATCCGAATGAGATGCTGTATTCCTTGTTCCTTTAAAAGGGATGCCTTTTCTTCAAAGGTGTTCAGCAATTTAAGGTTGGTGTCATCTGGCCGAAGAATAAAATGTGGGTGTGGCCAAAATGTGATGACAACCGTTTCTCCTTGGTTTTTCCCGGCAATTTCTTTGAGTCTGTGTAGTATTTGCTGGTGGCCCAGGTGCACACCATCAAAGGTGCCACTGGTTACAATGGCATAATCCAATCTGGAGAAATCATCAAGGTTATAATATATTTTCATACAGGATTATCAACATCTAGAACCATATCTCTATGCTTTGTTATTTAGGATAATCACACCTTCGTAAATCTGTCCCCGTTAATTATGATTAAAAATTTGGGTCAAACTCTAAGCAGATATTCATTTTTCAACCTCCTCAATCGTCAGAGCATCTTCTAATTTAAAGTTACCAATGCGCGTACGACAAAGCTCTGAAA
>JAENVX010000155.1 GCA_016650355.1 Bacteroidia bacterium
TTCTTAGCATCTGCGCCAGCAGCAGCAGGAGCAGCAGCACCTTCAGCAGGAACAGCAGCAGCGGCAACAGCAGCAGCAGCAGCAGCGTCATCGGCAGCCAACTTAGCTGACCTTGGCACTTCCACCACGGCTATTGATGCCTTCGGTGGATCAAGAAACTCAAGTTTGGCTAACTTCATGTCTTCAACTTTTACAGCATGATGGAAGTCAAGTGCGGAACAGTCCACATCAATATGATCAGGCATATCATTGGGAAAGCCATACACTTTTAGAGAAGCGCGCTTACGCACCAGTGCACCACCTTTGGAAACACCAGGGGCCAAGCCTACCAAACGTGCAGGGATGTCCATTTTAATTTTGCGCTCATCACTGATTTTCAGGAAGTCAACGTGTAAAATAATTTCACTTACAGGGTGAAACTGGACTTCTTGAAGAATGGCTTTGCATTCTTCGCCTTCAATGTTCAAGTGAACAAAGTGAGCTTCGTTGGTATACACCAGCTCGCGAAATAAAATCACCGGAGAATAAAAATGCACTTGGCCTTCACCGCCATACAATACGCAAGGAATGTTTCCTTCTTCACGTATTTGCCGTGCATCAGACGTTCCGAGATTTGCTCTTTTATACCCTATAATCTCAATGGTCTTCATAATTGTTTATTGGTTTAGTTTAAAATATTTAAAGTTTGATGAATAATGAGCTGATTGACTCGTGGTCATGTATTTTTCTAATAGCCTTTGCGAAAAGATTGGAAACCGTTAATACCCTTATTTTTTCCGATGGCCTTTTCAAGGGGATCGTATCAGAAACTACCATTTCTTCAAGGACAGACTTCTCAATCGTACCATACGCATCACCTGAGAGTACAGCGTGCGTACAAACAGCACGAACTGACCTGGCTCCCTTTTCCTTCAGTAAAGATGCAGCTTTACAAATTGTTCCGCCTGTGTCAACAAGATCATCAATCAGGATCACATCTTTTCCTTCCACTTCACCAATCAGGCGCATGGACTCAATTTTATTGGCTTCTTTTCTATACTTGTCGCAAACGGCCAGATCGGCTCCAAAGAACTTTGCAAAGCTTCTGGCTCGCTTAATTCCTCCTACATCCGGTGATGCAAACATTATGTTTTTGAGACCAAGGGACTTTAAATAAGGAACGAATATGTAGTTTCCATCTAAGTGATCGACCGGTATATCAAAAAAGCCCTGAATCTGATCAGCGTGCAAATCGCAAGTCATAATGCGATCGGCTCCAGCAGCAGACAGAAGGTTGGCAATTAACTTTGCGGCAATTGCAACACGTGGTTTATCTTTTCTGTCCTGGCGGGCGTATCCAAAGTATGGGATAATCACATTTACATTTTGAGCGCTTGCCCTACGAACGGCATCGATCATCAAAAGCAGCTCCATGAAATTTTCAGCAGGAGCAAAAGTTGACTGGACCAGAAAAACGTCATGGCCCCGAACTGATTCTCCAATGAATGGAGACATTTCTCCATCACTAAATTGTTGGTAGTTGACAGTGCCTAACGTCTCACCATAGTCGTTAGCTATTCTTTCCGCTAGGTAAGTGGTGGCCCGTCCTGAAAAGATTTTTACTGCCATTTTAATAATTATTCTTAATACCTTTTTCCTTTCGCGAATAGATTTACTAAATCCGAACTGAAAAAACCAAAAATCCCGTCCCCGACTCTTTACGGGAGGGATTTTAAGCGCTGTTGTCCTACTAGGATTCGAACCTAGAAAGGCAGAATCAAAATCTGCAGTGTTACCATTACACCATAGGACAATAATACCCCTAATTTTGGGTGTGCAAAGGTAGAATTAATTTTGAAAAACCTAAACCGAGATTTCAAATGATTTAGGGAAAATAGGCCTATTTTAGGCTAGTCGAGTTCTTTTTCCTGGAATTCAACTCTACCTTCTACGAACCCTTCGGCCCAGAACCTGTATTTGTCCAGAATGGAAATTACAGCATTCCTCAAATGACGCTGATTATTGAAATCTATGCTTCCGTACAACGTAGTAGCGTATCCTTGCCATACAGATCTATTTTGTCGCCTATCGAAAAATTGAATTAGAAGTGTCCCGGTCTGCATATCATATTTTTGACGGGAATATTCCAAATTTTCATCCCGACCTCCTTTCATCCATTCTTCTATATCGGGTTGATTGTAACCATTAAACTTTAAACTATCACCGAACATCTTAAATCCGATAATCAAATGAGGTCTTGTATCGTTTTGTTTGTAACCCAAAAACTTCATGCGCGATAAAATGGATTTCTCGACAACTGCATTAGTCATCGTAGAGTCATCAAAACCCACAGGTTTCATAATATCAAATGTTCGATATTTTTTAAAATTACCCCGATAACTATAGTCGTACTCAACAGGCAATTCTTTATACCCCAAACAGGAGGAGAAGAGAATTACTAACACCGGAAAGAATAATTTCCTCATGGACCTCATTTAATTTATTAAGTTGAAATTAAAACAAAGGCACGTCAAAAGCAATGCAGTAATCGTGTACAATACCAAAAAAATATGAGGGCTATTTCTGAACAGCTTTTTTTACCCATTCTCTAGCGTTTACGAAGGCTTCAATCCAGGGCGAAATATGATCTTCTTTTCTTTTGGCAGGATAAAATGGCCAGTTCCACACAAAGAGAGATCGCTCAATGTGTGGCATGATAGCAAGATGTCTGCCATCCTTTGAGCATAGGGCTGCGACTGAGTAGTCAGAATCATTTGGGTTGCCAGGATAATTAGGGTACGTGTAATTTGCTGCAATAGTATAACGTGAAGGATCACCAGGAAGTACAAATTTCCCTTCACCGTGTGCAAGCCACACACCCAACCGTGCGCCTTCATAGCTGCTTAGCATTACTGAATTATTTTTAGGGATGGTGACATTAATGAAAGTGGATTCAAACTTTCCTGAACCATTGTGATGCATTTTTGGGTGATCTGCCCATTCGCGATAGACCAATCCCAGCTCCATCATTAGTTGACAGCCATTACAAACGCCAAGACTAAGTGTGTCTTGCCTAGAATAGAAATTGTCAAGTGCAGTTTTTGCTTTTGGATTATACAAAAAGGCACCTGCCCAACCCTTGGCTGAGCCTAACACATCGGAGTTCGAAAAGCCTCCAACAAAAACAATCATGTTTATGCTAGTCAGATCTTCCCGGCCGGCAACTAAATCGGTCATGTGAACATCTTTCACATCAAATCCTGCCAGGTACAAAGAGTAGGCCATCTCGCGATCGCCATTCACGCCTTTTTCGCGTATAATAGCAGCTTTTAACCCCGAAGGTGCCCTGCTCTTACGATCAATTCCATAGGTAGAAAACTTTCCGTCAAACCTAGATTGGAATTTATACTCCAGTATTTGATTAGTATAATTCTCCTTTCTTTTCTCTGCATGGCCATTAGGCCGCTGTATTTTATCGAGAAGATAGGAAGTGTGGTACCATTTGTCTCTAAGTGAATCAATATTTAGAGCCTCGAGATTCAAGTTACCAACTGTAAGTTTGATGGTTCTTTCATGTGTAACAGTTCCAATTGAAATAAACGCTACTCCGACTTTATTGAGTGTGGCTATTACACCGTCACTATCTTTTACCTGGATAATGACTCCTGGATTTTCACTAAAAAGAATTTTTATAAAGTCGTCTCCGAGTCCAGAGACATTAATTTTCAAGCCAACATTCGGCACGGGAAAACACATCTCTAATAGGGTTGTAATCATTCCACCTGAAGAGATATCATGACCAGCAAGAATCAAGTTTTGTTTGATTAAATCTTGAATGATTTCGAAAGCCTTGGCGAAGTAAGAATCATCTTTTACCGTGGGAGCCTCATTGCCTAACTGGTTAATAATTTGTGAGAAGCTACTGCCCCCTAATTTGAAATCTTCTTTTGAAAAATTGATGTAAATAAGTTCAGACCCTTCAATTGGCTCGAGTGCTGGCGAAATGGTCTTGCGGATATCTTCCACCTCGGCTACGGCAGAAATGATCACTGTTCCCGGTGAATAGACAACATCTCCGTTCTTATACTTCTGCGTCATGGAGAGTGAATCTTTTCCTGTAGGAATATTAATTCCCAGGTTACATGCGAAATCACTTACGGCTTCAACTGCTTTATATAGCCTGGCATTTTCACCCTCATTTTTTGCAGGCCACATCCAGTTCGCACTAAGCGATACACCTTTCAATCCATATGTAAGTGGTGCCCATACAAGATTGGTGAGTGCTTCCGCAATTGCCAATTTACTTCCCGCTGAGGGATCAATAAGTGCAGCACCTGGAGCGTGACCTATAGCCGTAGCAATGCCTTTATTGCTTAGAAAATCCAATGCCATTACGGATACATTATTCAACGGAAGTTGAATGGCTCCACAGGTTTGTTGTGTTGCAACTTTACCGGTAACCGACCTGTCCACTTTATTGGTAAGCCAATCTTTGCACGCTACAGCCTCCAACTGGAGAACCTGCTCTAGATATTCTTTAAATTTCTCTTTGCTAAATGATAATGGCGTGGTTAATGGGATTCCAGTGGAGTCTTTTAAAATCGTTTTAGGAGAAGATCCAAATAATTGGCTCAGTTCCAGTTCAACGGGATTCATTCCTTTTCCCGCAAATGTTAGTTTGTGGTCCCCGGTTGCCTCACCTACCACATAGATTGGTGCACGCTCCCTTTCTGCAAGTCGGGTTAAAGTATCTACATCTTTTTTGTGAATTGCCAGACCCATGCGTTCCTGTGACTCGTTACTGATGATTTCCTTAGCAGATAACGTAGGATCGCCTAGTGGTAATTTACCTATCTCAATTTTTCCTCCGGTGTCTTCCAATAATTCAGACAAGCAATTCAAATGACCACCGGCACCATGATCATGAATTGAAACTATTGAGTTATCGGATGATTCTACCATGCCGCGGATTGCATTCATGACTCTCTTTTGCATTTCCGGGTTTGATCGCTGGATGGCATTCAATTCAATTGCATTCCCAAATTCACCCGTGGTGACAGACGAGACCGCTGCACCACCCATTCCGATGCGGTAATTATCCCCACCGAGTATTACAATTTTATCACCCGGTTGGAGTCTTTCTTTTTTACTGTCCTTCTCTTTTCCATAGCCAATGCCACCTGCCTGCATGATCACTTTATCAAAACCATATTTTTTTTCTTCACCGATGTATTCGAATGTGAACACGCTTCCGCAAATCAAGGGTTGGCCAAATTTATTTCCAAAGTCACTAGCGCCATCCGATGCTTTGATGAGGATTTCTGCAGGAGTTTGGTACAACCATTTTCTGGCTTTAAATTTTTTCTCCCAAGTTCTTCCACCATCCAGGCGAGGATAAGAGGTCATATAAACAGCAGTGCCCGCCAAGGGCAACGATCCTTTACCTCCGGCAAGTCTGTCGCGTATCTCACCTCCCGATCCAGTGGCTGCGCCATTGAATGGTTCAACTGTAGTAGGGAAATTATGAGTCTCTGCCTTTAAAGAGATAACAGAATCGAAATCTTCAACTTTAAAGAAATCCGGAATATCTTGTCGTGAAGGAGCAAATTGCTCCACACGTGGTCCCTTTATGAATGCGACATTGTCTTTGTACGCTGAGATCAGAAAGTTTGGATTTTCTTTCGATGTTTTTTTGATAAGTTGAAAAAGCGTTAACTCTTTTTCGACTCCATCAATTACAAACGTGCCATTGAAAATTTTATGGCGACAATGTTCTGAATTTACCTGAGAGAACCCAAAGACTTCACTGTCGGTTAGTTTGCGGCCAAGTTTTTGACTTACTTCCTGCAGATATTCAATTTCTTCAAGACTAAGGGCAAGCCCTTCTTTCTCGCTGTACTTCCTAATGTCGTCAATTTCAAGAATAGGTTCTGGTGTATGGTGGATTGTATACATATCCTGATCCAGTTCTGTGTAAAGCACTTGCAGCATTGGGTCGTGCTTCGTTGAAGAGGAGGGCACTTCTTGAAACTCTTCGATGCGCTCTATGCCTTTAATACCCATTGTCTGGGTGATTTCAACAGCATTTGTACTCCATGGTGTTATCATTTCCTTACGAGGGCCAATGAAATAACCAGAAATGGCTTTTTCGGTCAAAGGTTTTGCCCCGCCAAATAGCCATATCAGTTTTTGAATGTCATCAACAGAAAAAGTATGCGTAGCCCCAACCCCATAAATGAGGCTGGAATTAGTACGAAAGAATAAAATCATTGTTGTGCTAAGGTGTGGTAGTGGAGTGGCAAAAGTAGCTAGTATCGATGTATTTTAGAGTATTTGAGGTGGGAATTTCCCTAAAACTTTAATGGATTCTTGAATGACTCCATTATGCCCCGTTTCTAATATTTCAAGAGTAAAGTCATCTAGTTTTGAAAGTAATTTATCCATGCTTCTCGCGGTGATGATTTTATCATATCGTCCAACAATCACTGTGGTTTTGATCTTATTCACATTGATGATTTTAGCTATCGAGACCATGTCAAACTTTAAATGCCTAAACACTACCCACGCATGATATACACGTTTCCTTTTTTCCGGAGTGTCCATTTGAGATTCCACGAAACGTGCCATGGTTTTGTTTATCAGTCCGATTTTAGCTGCAATATTTTCGACTGCCTTAAATCGTTGAGGGTGATCGATCATACTTTTAAAAATGTATCGAACAGAAGAAGGGTAAGTGGCAAGGCTATACCAGAAATTTATCTTGATGCCATCTGGTGCTAGCATAAAAATTTGTTCTATCCTTTCTGGAAATGCCTCCAACGTTGCTAATACAAATTTTCCACCCATACTAAACCCGAGCATGCTAAAGTTTTCAATTCTATACTGGGTAAGAAAATCGGAAATAAGTTCTTTCCAAAAAGGCTTTTCAAGTGGTTCTTCTCCTTCAAGCCATTGACTCTTCCCGTGAAAGAAAATATCAAATGCATAGACAGTATATTGTCCATGAAGCTGCTCTTCTAATTTGTTAAAAGCATGGTGATCTTGCCCAAAGCCATGAAACATAAGCAAGTTCTTTTCGCCATTTCCAACTTTAGTGAAATAGAGCCTCGTATGTTGTAAATCTAAGAATTGACCCTGCATAAATATAATTGCTGCCCTTACCTGAATTGGCAAAGAAATGAAAATGTGAAGAGCTCTTTTGGTTTCAACCCTAATAATATTCCAACTTGTGTTAAAATAAAACAGAACCCATGCCGTCTATCAATTCAAAACAGGTAGGCGATGGATTTGGCCATGCAAGAATTAAAGCAGTCGACATTTCTAAGAGAAAAGGACAAACTCCTTGGATTTATTCGTAACCGTGTATCCAATGTGGAAGAGGCGGAAGACATTCTGCAGGATGTATTTTACCAATTTGTCGCAGGCTTTGAAACGATTGAATCCCTTGACAGGGTCACTTCCTGGTTGTACAGTGTTGCGCGCAACAAAATCATAGATCGCTATAGAAGGGATGCAGTACGACCCAAGAGGACAGATTTTGAATTACTAGCTGGTAATGATGAAGATGCACCTCTTACCCTGCAAGAGATTTTGCCTGACCTTGATAATTCTCCTGAATCAATTTTGCTACAAGAAGCAATTTGGGATGAGATCACGGAGGCATTGGCTGAACTTCCTATTGACCAGCGCGAAATTTTTATTTTGAATGAAATTGAAGAGAAGGGATTTCGTGAAATCTCAGAGGAGACAGGAGTATCAATCAATACACTGCTTTCTCGGAAACGGTACGCAATTATTGCCCTTCGAAAAAGACTACAAAGTTTTTATGATGATACTATCGGAACGTAGCCTGTTGGGTCTGGCGTTGCCTGTGGACGAAAAATATAAGTTAAAAAAATTAAAACAGTTAAAATTATTGAGTTATGAAAACAGGAATGTGGATTGGAAAAATTTTAATTATGATTCTTGTGGGGATTTGCATCGCCTTAGGATTCGCAATTGGCACAATGTACTTATGGAATTGGCTGGTACCTGAATTATTCTCCGGACCGGTTATTACGTTTTGGCAAACAGTTGGTTTACTTGTGTTGAGTAAAATATTCTTCTGGAGTTTTTCAAAAAAGAGTCATTGTGGCCATAATCATGCAGGACCATGGAGGCCTTATTGGAAAGAAAAATGGAATACCATGAATCCTGAAGACCGTGAGAAATTTAAGCAGAAGATGAAAGAAAAATGGTGCTATCGGGAGGAAAATGCTCCAGCCAAAGATTCAGGCACTGCAAACGTTTGAGGTCACATTTCTTAGAAAGTTTGTAAACTTTTTTATTGAAACCTCAAACAAATCCTAAAAATGCCCGTTCAGGGAAACTATGGAAACTTTTGAAATGTTATAAGTTTCCATAGTTTTGCACCTCTTATGGAAGATCTCGATATAAAAGACAAGATTTTAAAAGGCTCGCAGGAGCTTTTTATGAAATATGGAGTGCGCAGCATTTCAATGGATGACATTGCCAGGCACCTGTCTGTTTCCAAGAAAACACTTTACCAGCACTTTACCGATAAGGAGGAGATTGTTACGCAGGTAAGTCAAACTCATTTGGACAGAATTACGAATCAAATGGATGGCCTGCGTGAGGAGGCAGAAAACGCTATTGACGAGTTGGCAAAGATTTCAGTATGCATTAAGCAAAATATGGAAGACATGAACCCATCCTTGCTTTTTGATTTGCAAAAATATCATCCCAAAGCGTGGAGCGTGTGGATGGAACATAAGAACAAATACATCTACGAATCCGTTGTTAGAAATCTCAAACAAGGAATTGAAGACGGACATTTTCGTGCGGAAATTAAAACAGAAATTATTGCTACAACCAGATTGTTGATGATAGAAGTTGTATTTGACGAACGGATTTTCCCTAAAGACAAATTCAACCTGATGGAGATGCAGTCAGAGATATTTGATCACTTCGTGTACGGCATCTGCACGGAGAAAGGAAGAAAACTATACCAGAAATATAAGGAAAACCAACATTCGGAATCAATCCCAAAATAATTATGAAAAGAATTTTACCACTTTTATTTGTGCTCTTGGCGTTTGGGTCCTATGCTCAGGAGGCCCAGTCCTTTACGCTTGATCAATGCATAGAGTATGCATTACAGAATTCAATTAATGCAAAGAATGCTGCGATTGATCAGCAGATTGCTGCAGCTCGTGTTAAAGAAACAATAGGGATAGGTTTACCACAGGTTTCGGGCAGCGCATCGTTGGTACACAACCAAAAATTGCCACGGTTTTTCGGAACATTTAATGACGACCCTGATGCATTTGGGTTTTTTCCAAAAAATCTCGCCAATGCAAAGAACGGTGACATCCTGGCAGCGCAAAATTTCTTTCAGCTAGCCAGTAGTGGAAATGCAAGTATGTCGATCAGTCAATTGATTTTTAATGGATCTTATTTCGTTGGCCTTCAGGCAGCCAGCACCTTTAAAGAGTTGGCTACTAAATCGGCAGACCAAACGAAAGAGCAGATCATTCTTCAAGTAACAAAGGCCTATTATGGGGTTTTGATTAACAAAGAACGAACTACTTTATTTACCAATAATATTTCGCGGTTGGATACCTTGCTGCGAAATACCAAAGCTCTTTACCAAAATGGCTTTGCCGAAAGCATAGATGTGGACAGGATACGGGTGGCATATAACAACCTGGTTTCTGAGCGCGATAAGTTCCTTAACTTTAATAAACTTGGTACCGAGTTGCTAAAATTCCAAATGAACTTCCCAGCCAATGAGCAGATAGAAGTGGTTGGCAAGATTCAGGAAGTAATGGTGGAGCCAAACCTGGATAGCTATAAGGAAGGTTGGGATTATAAAAACCGTCCTGACTTTAAGACATTGGAAGTTAATCGCAGACTTCAGGAGCTGAATATCAAGAATCGTTATGCAGCAAATATTCCAACCATAGCTGCATTTGCTAACTTGGGTTATCAAACCCAATCCAACAATATTTCTGGATTATTTAAAACAAATTCTAATGTAGAAAGCGGACCACTAATTGGCCCTGACAAATGGTACAATTTTTCCCAGTTTGGATTAAGTGCCAGCATCCCGATTTTTTCAGGCATGCAAGGGCGTTATAAAATTCAACAGGAAAAACTTGCTCTCCAAAAAATTGACAACGGATTCAAAGCATTGAAGAATGGAATCGACTTGGACATTGCACAATCTTCCATCACATTTGAAAACGCTATAAAATCACTCGGTGCTCAAAAAGAAAATCAGGAACTGGCTGCCAATATTGCGCGCATCACTAAAATAAAATACGAGCAAGGTGTTGGATCCAACATCGAAGTAATTGATGCTGAAAACAGCCTACGTCAGGCTCAAACCAATTATTATGGCGCCATGTTTGACGCGATGGTTGCTAAAGTCGATCTCGACAAAGCGTATGGAAAATTAGTACCAGCAAACTGAAAAATAATCTCACAACCCCAATGATTAAAAATATGAAATCTAAATTTTACCTAATTCTGCTAATGGCTGTAGTGTCCACAGCTTTCTTAGCTGCCTGCAGCAGTAGCCCGGTTGACAACAGTGCTCAGCTTGAAAAGTTGAAAGCAGAACAAGCGGCACTTACTAAACAAATAGCAACCCTGGAAACTGCAATTATGGAAGAGAACCCTGGTGCTATAGTAGTTAAGGGCAAGGAAGTTGGCGTAACGGAACTAACTCCGCGCAAGTTTGACCACTATGCTCAAACTCAAGGTTCAGTGGAATCGGAAGAGAACGTAATGGTGAGTTCTAAAACAATGGGCATGATTACCAATGTGATGGTGCGGGAGGGGGAGATGGTAACCAAGGGACAATCGCTTGCCCAAATTGACAATACATTAATTGTGAGGGGCATTGAAGAATTGAAATCGCAACTGGAGTTGACCAACACGATATACGAGCGTCAGAAAAACCTTTGGGATCAGAAAATCGGAACGGAAGTACAGTATTTGCAGGCAAAGACTACCAAGGAAAGCCTTGAGAAAAGATTGGCGTCTATGAACGAACAAAATGATATGACAAAAATCAAGTCGCCTATAAACGGAGTTGTTGATGCAATAGAAGTGAAGGTTGGTCAGAATATAGCACCGGGGATGCCCGCTGCACGCGTTGTTAATAATTCTGAAATGAAAATTGTTGCCAATATTTCAGAATCCTACGTCTCACTTCTTAAAAAAGGTGACAAGATTATTATAGAATTTCCAGGACTGGATAAGACAGTTCAAGCTAATTTGTCATTTGTCGCCCGGAATATTGACAGACTTTCCAGGACTTTTGTTGTAGAGGCTTCTTTGCCTTCTAGCCCGGATTTTCGCCCGAACATGACTGTTGTGGTAAAAGTTATTTACAAGACTGAGTCGGCTGCCATTGTAGTTCCCGTAAATGTAGTGCAATCTGTGAATAATGAGAGTGTGGTTTACCTAGCAGAAACAGATGGTAAAAATACTGTTGCACGTAGACGCGTGGTTACCGTGGGAGGTGTGTTTGATAATCTTGCACAGATCAGCTCTGGTGTTTCAGCTGGTGAAAAGCTGATCACCTTCGGGTATCAGGGTTTAAATGACGGTGAAGTAATTAAAATGTAAAATAATGGTAGCGAGTATTGAGTCTTTAGTATTGAGAATCTTAGAACACTAATGACTCAGTACCACACGGCCCAATACTTACGACTCAATACTAATTATTATGAAAGACATCGAAAAAGAATTTAAGCCTACTAGTTGGGCCATTGAAAATAGAGTAAGCATTTATGTAGCTACTGTAATAATTTGTATTGCAGGAATAATGACCTACGTTAGTCGCCCAAAGGAAAGTTTTCCAGAGGTAGTTTTCCCCCAGATCTTTGTCGCAACTATATACCCGGGGGCATCACCTAAAGATGTGGAGAATCTGGTGACGAAGGAAATCGAGAAGCAGGTAAAGTCCATAGCAGGTGTAAAAAAGATTACAAGTAATTCTGTCCAGGATTTCTCAAATGTAATTATCGAATTTGAGACAGATATTGAAGTTGACAAAGCAAAGCAAGACGTAAAGGATGCTGTCGACAAGGCAAAGCCAAGTCTGCCTACCACCCTGCTGGATGATCCGCAAGTGATTGATATCGACATATCAGAACTTCCGATCATGAACGTAAATATTTCTGGTGATTATGATCTGCAATCCATTAAAAAGTACGCAGAGCAAATGCAAGACCGGATCGAAACTGTGAAAGAGTTACGCAGGGTAGATATTGTGGGGGCACTTGATCGCGAAATTCAAATCAACGTTGATCTTTTTAAAGCGGCTTCCGCTGGCATTGCATTCTTTGATATTTTAAATGCCGTTAACGGAGAGAATAAAATTATTTCTGGCGGACAGCTTTCGGTAGATGGTATGAAGCGTTCTCTTAGTGTAAATGGAGAATTTTTAAGTGCAGAAGAGATTGGCAATGTAATTATTGTTTCCACCAATGGTGGTAAAATGTATTTGCGCGACATTGCTGAAGTGGTGGATTCTCACAAAGAGCAGGAAAGCTTTGCACGCCTTGACGGAAATAATGTAATTACCTTAAATGTAATCAAGCGAAGTGGTGAAAACTTGATCTCGGCAGCGGATCAAATTGAAGTGATCGTTCAGGATTTTGAAGATAACCTTCTTCCGAAAGGCATGGAAGTAACCATTACGGCCGATCAAAGTGTGAGAACGCGTGATACTCTTCATGACCTCATCAACACAATAATTATTGGGTTTATTTTAGTTACCATTATCCTGATGTTCTTTATGGGAGCGACCAACGCCATTTTCGTTGCCATGTCTGTTCCGCTATCCAGTTTTATTGCCTTCCTGGCATTCCCTTCATTAGGTTTCACTTTTAACATGATGACTTTGTTCAGCTTTTTGCTGGCATTGGGTATCGTAGTAGACGATGCAATTGTTGTGATTGAAAACACGCACCGTGTTTTTGACAATGGCAAAGTGCCAATAAAGAAAGCAGCTAAGATTGCTGCAGGTGAGGTGTTTATTCCAGTGCTTACAGGTACGCTTGTTGTGCTTGCACCATTTGTACCATTGATGTTCTGGCCAGGAGTGATTGGCAAGTTTATGTATTTCCTACCCGTAACATTGATTGTAGCTTTGTTAGGTTCTTTATTGGTAGCCTATATTATAAATCCAGTGTTTGCTACGGATTTTATGAAACCACATAACGCGAATGAAAAACATAAAAGTAAGATAACACGTGGCTTTAAGATTTCAGCCATTGTATTTGGGTCATTAGCTATGATGTCATACATCACAGGTGCCTTTGGCTTGGGCAATTTATCGGTTACTCTATTTGGCGTCTACGCATTGCATCATTTCATTCTCATAGACATGATCGAAGCCTTTCAGCATAAGGTGTGGCCTCGCGTACAAGAATTTTACAAAAAAACTTTAAGCTGGTACCTTGAAGGTTGGAGGCCCGCAATCGTAGTTGGTGGCATTGTATTCCTTTTCATCTTCTCTATTATTTTTACTGCAATTCGTCAACCTCCCGTTGTATTTTTTCCGCAAGGGGATCCAAATTTTATCTTCGCCTACGTCAGATTGCCAATTGGCACGGATCAGGCTGTGACCGATTCGATTACGGCTATTGTTGAAAAA
>JAENVX010000156.1 GCA_016650355.1 Bacteroidia bacterium
GATTGGTGTAGGGAACGTCCACTCACCGTTCTTATTTACACTATAGGATATACCATCCCTCATTTTGCCCTTCTTTAGGTATTGATTACCTAGAATAAGCGTATCACCGGTTTTACTTACACTTTCAATAAAGTTAGGACCGCTGTTATTTAAGTAGCCAGGCATGCGCAAAGGCTCAGACCAGACACTAGTATTAGAATCGTAGAGGGTATACCAGATATCTTCATGATCTTCTTCTCCACCGGTGTTATTAGGATGCGAAACGCGGCTGAAATACAATCTATCCTCATGTGGGGCGAAGGCTGGCTTTAGCTCAGCATACGGGCTATTAATAGATGATCTCATCGCAACGGCTTTTGCCGATGGATTTACATTTGGAGAAATATTGATAACGTAGTCTGCATTCTTAATATGCTGACCAGGGAAATTTGCATCGGATTCACGTGTTTGAGCAAAACTTTCACAAACCCCAAATCCAAGTAAAAAAAAGATAATAAATAACAGCATAAAGCCTTTCCCTTCAAGTCCCTCATTTCCTTCGGTTGCAGTGTAGTGTTTCATGATTTTAATGTTTAGTTAATACTCCCATTTGACAGGTCAAAGGTGCAGCGACCAAGGAGTGTATCCGATGGGGAAAACCGGATAGTTGTAAATCAGGAACTCACGTAAAAAAATCACTATCCTTTAGAAAAGTTTGCAAAAGCGGCCAAAAAAAGACATTTTGACTAAGAGAATCCCTGATTACTCTATCGTAGGCTATTTCAACGGTCTGTTTAAGGAGAGAAAGTTCTCATTATGACACTAATATGAACAGTAAATCAATTAGGATTGCTATTGCAGACGACCACCGACTACTAAGGGAAGGCATAACTGTACTGCTTGGTAAAATGGAAGGTATTGAAGTGGTTGGCTCAATGAGTAGTGGAGAAGAGGCAGTGAATTTTGCCACCGAGCACAGCCCTGACATTTTTTTACTTGACATCGTTATGCAGGGTATGTCGGGCATCGAGGCAACCCGATGGATCAAGGAACAGAATCCTAAAATTAAAATCATTCTTATTTCAAGCGAGATAAACAAAGACTTCATCTCTTCAGGTATAAAATCAGGAATTGACGGTTATCTGAATAAGGATGTTGATCAGCAGACCTTATTTACTGCAATCCAAACTGTTTTAAAGGGAGAGCGCTATTTTACTCCCGAAGTATCGGCACTCATCTTTCAGGACTTTTACCTTAAAGAAAAAGATGGCAAAGGGCTTCCAACAAAAAAAACCAATGAATTAAGTAAACGTGAAGAGGAAGTGCTTACACATATCGCAAGTGGAAAAAGTCTGAAGGAAATAGCAGCCGAACTGTTTATTAGTATTAAGACTGTTGAGACTCACAAACTGCACATTCAGGATAAATTGGGTCTAACAAATACAGCACAGCTTGTGAAGTATGCCATTGAACATGACCTGATTGAAATAAATAAGAAAAAATAACGCACAACATCAAATCTTTCTCACACTCCCAAATCTCCACCGTCAGAAATCTCTACCAGCAATACTTTTACTTCATCGGCCTTAGCATGCTCACCCATTTTTTCAAAAGACATCACGAGGTTGCGCAAGGCTCTACGGATAATTTCCAAGTTGTTGCATGGTTCAAAGAATGAGCTTTGCGGAACCAGGTGCAATTCTGCAATGTAGTTTTCAATGTCCTTTTTAGAAAAAATCAAGCCGCGGTTAAATGCGTTGATATAAAACTGA
>JAENVX010000157.1 GCA_016650355.1 Bacteroidia bacterium
CTTGAAACCTACTACGAGCCATGGATTGAACTTTCAAAACAGGGGGTTGGTGTTCATTGTGGCGAATGTGGCTGTTGGAATAAAACACCACACACAGTGTTCCTCGCCTGGTTTGCAGATGTACTTGATATCCTTGGTAAAAATAAAATTGGCTTTTCGTTGTGGGAGTTTATTGGTGATTTTGGAATTCTGGATAGTGGACGACTAGACGTGCAATACACAGATTGGTATGGTCATAAACTCGATAAAAAATTGCTTGACTTACTCATGAAGTCTTAGTTTAATATTGTTAGGTCTGAGAATTAACTCTTAGGAACACTAAAATGCGACTCTCCATTTTATTCACCAATTTACTCTTAGCATTAATCTGTCTTGTTTTTTCAATGAATCATGTTGCCGGGCAAAAACTAAAACTTATTGATGAAGCTGCTACGCGTGAAACAAAAGTGTTGTACAAGAATCTTAATAAGCTTTCTAAGAAGCATACACTTTTTGCGCACCAGCACGCCACTGAATACGGTCATGGGTGGCGAGGTGAAGAAAATCGTTCGGATGTAAAATCGGTAACGGGATCTCACCCTGCAATGATTGGCGTTGATCTAAGCGGTTTTAGTGGGCGCACACCTGAGGATATGCAGCACGCCAAAGAAAGCGTAAGAAAAGTTGTGATTGATGCATATAACCGAGGGGGTGTGACAACAGTTGCGTGGCATTTCTCAAACCCCGTTTCGCGTGGAGGTTTTTATTGGAATGATTCTCTTTCACTTCCAGCTGTCAAATACATCGTTCCAGGAGGTGAAGCGCACGAACAATACAAGGAAATTTTGAAAGGAGTTGGCGACTGGGCACATAGTATTAAGGGTGCCGATGGAAAGTTGGTGCCAGTAATTTTCAGGCCGTATCATGAATTTGACGGTGGGTGGTTTTGGTGGGGCAAACCGCACTGCACACGTGAGGAATTTATTTCACTTTGGCGCTTCACAGTTGCTTATTTAAAAGATTCCCTCCATGTTCATAATTTTATATACACCTTTTCCCCCGACAACAAATTCAAGACACAAGAAGAGTTTCTAGAGCGATATCCAGGTGACGAATGGGTAGATATGGTGGGTATGGACAACTATGGTGATATGGGGCGCAACCGATATGCACTTGATACCGCTGCGTTGAAACTAAAAATTGTTTCAGATTATGCAATCAACGCAGGTAAGTTAGCTGCATTTACTGAGACTGGGTTGGAGTCTATACCCAATACCACGTGGTGGACTGAAACCTTATTGAAGGTAATGAAGACCTACCCAATACCCCTGGCATACGTATTAGTCTGGCGAAATGACAGCCGCAGTCCCACACATTACTACGCTCCTTTTCCAGGCCAGGTGAGTGTACCTGATTTTATGAAGTTTTATGATGACCCGTATACTTTGTTTGAAAATAATTTGAACAATATCTATCACAAAAAAAGAAAGTACAGGAAGATGGAATCTGGCAGCCAAAAATAGTTGATCAAGATATATCGCACTAGTAAAAGATATGTAAAGTAATGAGAATTAGAACAACTATTTTATTATCCCTCTTAATGGTTGTCATCTCCCCTTTACTGGCACAAAAAATAAAACCAAATGTTGTGCTTATCCTGACGGACGATCAAGGGTGGGGCGATTTAAGTTTACACGGAAATACATTGCTAGAGACTCCCCATCTAGATCAACTGGCAAAAGACGGCACTCGTTTTAATAACTTTTATGTTAGCCCCCTGTGTGCACCATCAAGAGCAAGTATTTTGACGGGTCGTTATCATTTGAAAACCGGTGTAGTATCTGTTTCAAAAAGTCTTGAAATTATGGACGGTGATGAAACAACGCTTGCCGAATTGTTTAAAGCCAATGGATATCAAACAGGCATTTTTGGAAAATGGCACAACGGGCAGCATTATCCAAACCACCCGAACAATCAAGGCTTTGACGAGTTTTTAGGTTTTTGTGCTGGGCATCTTTCAAATTATTTTGATACGGTGTTAGAACGCAATGGGAAATCGGTAAAAACCAAAGGCTTCATTACAGACGTTTTAACGGACGGAGCCTTACAATTTATAGCGTCTAATAAGTCAAAACAATTTTTTTGTTACATCCCCTATAATGCACCACATAGTCCTCATCAGGTGCCTGATAATTATTTTAATAAACACAAAACCAAAGGATTGGATAATGAGTTATCCAGTATCTATGGGATGGTGGAAAACATAGATGATAATGTTGGGCGAATTTTGAACTTTCTCAAACAAAATAATCTGGATGAAAATACTATTGTCATCTTTCTCACCGACAATGGACCAAATGGTATTCGTTACAATGGAAATATGAAAGGTATTAAAGGAAGTGTTCACGAAGGCGGTGTGCGTGTCCCATTTTTTATCAAGTGGAAAAATCAGATACCAGCTGGTAAGATTATACAAATACCGGCAGCGCACATAGACATTTATCCGACTCTAATTGAACTGTGTCACTTGAACCCTATTTCCGCAAAACCAATCGATGGAGTAAGTTTAGCCACTATGATTTGGGGGGATAATGAGACCCCTGAATTTGACAGAAAACTTTTTACACATGTGAATTTCATACATGTACCAGCTATGCCCAATTCTGGCGGGTTTCGATCAAATCAATATCGCTTTGTGTATGAAAAAAGTAAACCACAACTTTATGATGTGACGAAAGATCCTACACAAGAAAAGGATATCGCGAATCAAAACATAGAACTTACAAATCAACTTTCAAAAGAGTATCTGAACTGGTTTTCACAATCTTCGGAAGAATTAATATATGAAAGACAAATTGTACTTACGGCTAACGGTGCTGAGCTGCCTGTTTATGAAGCAAGTCTATCAGCAGGTATTAAATTCAAAGAAGGACATGGTTGGGCGCATGATTGGGTGAAAGAATGGAGCAGTACTAAGGATAGTCTATCTTGGGAAATTGATTGTCAACTAGCGGGGCAGTATGATGTAGAAATATTTTATCAATGTGAAAAATCAGAAGTGGGCTCAACGATTGAAGTTCAGTTAGGAAATGAAAAACGCAATGTAATTGTCAAAGACGCCTTCTACTCTAAACAAGTGCCAAGTCCGGATCGCATTGTAAGAAAAGAAGCTTACGAAATGGGTACATGGAAAAGTTTACCTGTAGGTACCTTTGCAATTCAGGAAGGAAGGCATATCCTTAAAATGAAAGCAATCAACATAAAAAATACCAATGTAGCTGAAGTTAAAGGACTAGAGTTAAAGTTCAACTATAAATAACCGATCATGAATATACCTCTACTTCTGTTTATTATTTATTCCATTTCGGACAACTTCATTGAACCTAAATTTGAAGTGCAAGTACTTGATGATTCCATAGAAATAGGATATGGCCTTGCAATCGGTGATGTAGATGGCGATCAAAAGCCAGATATTCTTCTGGCTGATAAAAAACAATTTGTGTGGTACCGCAACGGAAATTGGAAACGATTTGTGATGGTGGAGAATCTCACAGAATCGGATAATGTATGCATAGCCGCGCGTGATATTGATGGCGATGGAAAAGTGGAAGTAGCGGTTGGCGCACAATGGAACCCTGGAGAAACATCCGATACTCTAAAATCGGGTTCTGTTCATTATCTGGTGAGACCAAAAGATCCTACGCTAAAATGGATACCTATTGAACTTCATCACGAACCAACGATTCACAGGATGCGATGGGTAAAAGTTTCTGAAAATAAATTTCAATTGATTGTATTGCCTCTGCACGGCCGGGGTAACAAAGGAGGAGAAGGTCAGGGAGTAAACGTGATAGCTTATGAAGCACCAAAAAATCTTACGCAAAAGTGGAAGTATACTAGTATTGACAACTCTATGCATCTGACGCACAACCTGGATATTGTTGAAAATGGAAAGGGCGAACAAATTTATATAGGAGGAAAAGAAGGTGTAAAAATATTTTCGCATGAAAACGGAAAATGGGTTAACACCAACTGGGCAGTAGAAGGAAAAAGCTTTGGCGAAGTCAGAGTAGCAAAAGATAAACAACTTATTGCTGGTGTAGAACCCATGCATGGCACCGAACTAACTATCTACCCTCAAAGTAACAATCAGTCCCCGACATACACCGAACCTCGCAGTGTACTTGCTGCTGACCTTAATCAAGGTCATGCATTAGCAATTGATGATGTATTGGCATCCGGAAATAACCAAGTGGTGGTTGGCTGGAGAGAGCCTAATGCTGAGAAAAAGGTAGGCATCAAAATGTTTGTGAATAGCAGCGGAACGTGGAATAGTTTTTGGATTGACGAAAATGGTATGGCCTGCGAAGATTTACAGCTAGCCGATTTGAATGGCGATGGCAAGAAGGACATTATAGCTGCGGGCAGATCAACCCACAATTTGAAAATTTACTGGAATAGAAGTAGGTAGTAAAATACCAACTTTGTTTGTGCTCATGAATACCAAAGTGTGTTTCTTAATCCGGAACAGATATTCTACTTCAACTTTCCCTCATACGTCTTCTTAAATAATTCAAAGCGAGGAATTGAAACTCCACGAACATAAGAACTGCCAGGATTGTGTTCAATGTAGTCTTGATGATAGCCCTCTGCTCTATAAAATTCGGTGAGTAGCTTTATCTCCGAAACAATTGGATTTTTAAAAGAATTGGCGAAATTCTTTTTCGCTTGCTCAGCCAAACCTTTTTCTTCGGTTGTTTTATAAAAAATAATGGAGCGATAAGAATTACCATTATCGGGGCCCTGCCGATCTAGCGTGGTAGGATCGTGTGACGTAAAAAATACTATTAACAATTCCGAATAAGTTATCAGTTTGGGATCATAATAAATAAGTACAGTTTCTGCATGCCCGGTTGTTTCGGTATTAACGAGTTCATATGTAGGATTTTTCACCGTTCCTCCAGCATAACCCGATACGGCAGAATCAATGCCAACTACAGCTTCAAAAATATGCTCGGAACACCAGAAGCAGCCTTCCGCAAAAGCAGCAACTGCTTTACCAGCAGGTGGAGTTATAGTAATTTTATTATCTATACTCTTCATATTAGGTTGAGCAGAGCACGAGGATAGAATTGAAAATAAAGCTAAAACCGTAAGTGTTGATAGTATTCGTTTCATACTGTAAAGGTAATTGTTTATCTGTTTACTAACGCAGAAGTAGGTTTACTGTTTAGATTAATTCTATACGTTGTCGTATGGATGTCAATTTCAATATCCAGAAAACAAGTTTAATGAACAATACTGGCTCAATCACCTCAAACCGATCGTTAATCATTTATTTTTGATAATTTTATTGATCAAATACAATCCATGGGAAGGCGAAATTTAAAAATAGATGTGTATATAGAAAAAGCTGCTCCCTTCGCACAGCCCATCCTAAATCATCTTCGGGAAGTCGTTCACCTCGCTTGCCTGGATGTAGTAGAAACGGTGAAATGGGGGTTCCCTCATTTTGAATTCAAAGGCATCTTATGCAGCATGGCGGCCTTCAAACAGCACTGCACTTTTGGATTTTGGAAAGGTTCAATTATGAGCGACTCTAAAAATGTAATGACTCGTAACGCCATGGGACAGTTTGATCGAATCACTTCACTTTCTGATTTACCCTCTGATAAAATATTGATCGCCTATATTAAGGAAGCAATCAAATTAAATGATGATAATGTTAAACTACCACAGCGAAGTAAAACAAAAAATGAAAAAGCGCTGACTATTCCCTCCTACTTTCTGAAAGAAATAAAAAAGAACAAAGCCTCAATGAAAACATTTGGAGGATTCAGTAACAGCAATAAAAAGGAATACATAGAATGGGTGGAAGAAGCAAAGACAGATGCTACCCGTGAAAAAAGAATGCAAACCGCCATTGAATGGATAGCAGAAGGTAAAATTAGAAATTGGAAGTATGTACGGAAATAGCTAATGCGAAGTTGACTATTTAATATATGGTCCAATAACTTCTGCCCAGATGTCATAGCCTTTCTTGTTCATATGAAGTCCATCCCCAACAAAAAGATCTTTCATTACGTTACCCGATTTATCCAGCATCGGATTCCATACATCTATGAAAATCACATTCTCCTTTGTCTTTGTCCATGCATTCAGTAACTGATTGTAATCTTGATACTTTTCCTTTAGCCCCCAACGTGCTGTGCTTGGCTTAGGAGAAATAAATAATACCTCAACCTCCTGAGGGATATTTTTGCGGATCAGCAACAACAATTGATTAGCATCCTTTAATACTTCTTCAGGATTCTTTCCAGCACCTATATCATTGTCTCCTTCATATATAAAAATCTGCCTGGGGTGATAAGGAACAATCAACTGATCTACAAAACTGACAAGGTCTTTCATTTGAGAACCTCCAAAACCTCTGTTAAGCACGTTGTGCTTTGGGAAACGCTCTCTGATATCATTCCAAACACGAATACTTGAGCTGCCGGTAAAGAGTATAATATTTTCTTTGTTTACCACACTGTCACCAGCAATAAGATTGTTTATTTCCTGTTGGAACCGAGGCGAATCTTGACCAAATACAGCCGGAAGAAAAAAGTAAAATAGAATAAATCCACAAATAAGTGTCTTAAAGTTTACAACTGGGTTCTGGCTTTTCATCAGTATAGATTAAAGTAATTTCATCATGCAAATACTTTCTGCCACATCGATATAGGGGGCGAAGTTGGGAATTCGAATGTAGCCCATCTTCTCATATGCTGCAATCGCTTCCGGTTGGTTAATTCCGGTTTCAAGTTTAGATTGAACAAAACCTACTTCCCTTGCCCACTCTTCCAATCTTTGCAGAATCATTTTACCTGTTCCCTGATTACGAAAAGCGGGCACAACATACATCCGTTTGATCTCCATAGTACCTTTCCCTTTCATTGCCCGAAAGCAACCACAGCCCACCGCTACGTCACCTTCATAGGCGAGTATTATATGGAAACTGTCATCCACATGATTAAAAGGAGCAAAGTTTTGCTGAATATCCGGGTAACGGATCCACAGATCTTTATCCAACTCAATAATAAGTTTTTGAAAGGCAGGATCGGATGGCGTTGATCTTTTGAAGGTCGTCATAGATGGACGCAAAAGATAATATCAAAGATTTATCCAAACAAATCCGAACTGAGATACCGGTCTCCCCTGTCGCAAATGATAAAAACAATTACGCCTGATTCCAATTCACTTGCAATTCGCAATGCAGCCACCAGCGCGCCACCGCTACTCATTCCTGCCAATATGCCTTCTTCTTTTGCCAGTCTACGCGTCATTTCACGGGCGTCCGTTTCACTAATGTCAACAATACGATCAACTCGCTCTCGTTCAAATATTTTCGGTAAAAATTCAGGTGACCATCTGCGGATTCCGGGGATGCTCGAACCATCTGTAGGCTGAGTTCCTACTATTTGAATGCCTTGGCGTTGCTCCTTTAAATATCGTGATACACCCATGATTGTACCGGTCGTGCCCATAGCTGAGACAAAGTGAGTAATTTTTCCATTGGTATCATTCCATATTTCAGGGCCTGTAGTTTTATAATGAGCTTTATAATTATCAGTGTTGGAGAATTGATTTAAAATGTGATAACCTTCCTTATTGGCCATCTCTTCTGCAAGCTCACGGGAATATTCAATCGTTTTTTCATGAGGAGTTAAAATCACGTTTGCTCCATACGCCTCCATCGCGAGCACACGTTCGCGGGTGGAATTATCTGGCATAACGAGCGTCATATTCAATCCCATTATACGCGCAATCATGGCAAGAGCAATTCCAGTGTTACCACTCGTTGCTTCTACAAGTTTATCACCTGGTTTAATCTCTCCTCTGTCCAGCGCACCTTTGATCATACCATAGGCTGCACGGTCTTTCACACTTCCACCTGGATTGTCACCTTCAAGTTTTCCATACAACAATACCTTTTGATTAACAGGAATGCTCTGCAATTCAACAAGGGGTGTATTACCAATTAGTTCCGATAACTTCATGTACCATTGAATTTAAGCAGGAGAATCGTTTGCCTTAAATACTACCAGGTCGGTCTCTTCGGTTTCACCGTTGTACATTTTAGCCTGATAGTATATTTTAGAATTAGTAGGAACGCTTCGTGTGAGCCAAACATTACCACCAATAATGCTCCCTTGACCAATTATTGTTTCACCGCCTAAAATAGTGGCGCCAGCGTAAATGACAACATCGTCTTCAATGGTAGGGTGACGCTTCTTCTCAGCATCTTGCTTTTCTACGCTAAGGGCACCTAAGGTAACGCCCTGGTAAATTTTTACATGATTGCCAATGACGGTTGTTTCACCAATCACAACTCCCGTTCCGTGATCAATGCAAAAGTGTTCACCAATTTTTGCAGCCGGATGAATGTCGATTCCAGTTTTGCTATGAGCATGCTCGGTTATCACCCGTGGCATACCTTTTACACCCAACCGATGAAGCTCGTGTGCAATCCGATAGGCAGCAATTGCATAAAAACCCGGATATGTACGGATGACTTCACTTGTGCTTTTGGCCGCAGGGTCACCATTGTACATGGCATCGATGTCATGCTCCAGTCGAATGTGAATTTTGGGAAGGGTTTCAAAAAACTTATCAGCAATTACTTTTGAATTCAATCTACTTTCATCAACAGTTAGTCTTAGAATTTCCTCCAATTCATTTTGAAGTCCCTTAAAATGCGACTCAAAATCTGATAACGTTTGAAAAGATTCGTTTGAAAAATCCGGAAAGAGAGCAGCGAGTAGGTGTGTAAACACCTGAGAAATTTCTGCTGGCGATGGGCATGTTGGGCACGCCTGATGTGATTGGTAAAGCTTTTGTATAAAAGTTTTGTCCATAGTACTTAAATGTGATTTTTGATGAATAGGTTCACTGTATCAGAATTTAAAAAAACAAATTAAGCACGATAGCATTAATAAACCTTAGTCGTTCACGAAGTCTGCCCTATAAAGTTCTGTAAAGTTGACTAGTGGAGAAGAAATACTTCGATTTCACAATAAATTAACAATATGACTTTGACTTTCTACGACCATTGAAATACTCAGCGGTGAAGTGTTTTGCTAAATCAACATGAAGACCGCGGCAACGAGCGTCATGGAGATAATAAACCATCGGTAAATCCTTTCAGATAATGTTTTAACAATGATAACCCCCAGATACGCTCCTAAAATAATAGCGGGTAGGGTGACCAGGCTAAGAAGGACCGTATCCAATGTGATTGTGTGCCACACGAAAACATGGAACGGCACCTTGAACCAGTTGACTACTAAAAAAAACCAGGCGGCAGTGCCAATAAAAGAATTTTTGGGAAGCCGAACAGACAATAGATAAACTGCCATGACCGAATTAGCAAGGTTTCCCACCATGGAAGTAAAGCCCCCGGTTACTCCAGTTGCAACACCAAACCACTTCTTATGCGGGACCTCTTCTTTGTGGCTCTCCAGCCACACCATAATAATGAGACTGACCCCAATGGTTACCGCCATGATGATTTTGAAAACTCCGTCATTTATGTAGCTACCCGTAATTGTTCCTAAGACAACTCCGAGGGCAGCCCATGGAAATAAAATCTTTAGGTGTACCCAGGAGGCATGGCGATGATAGTACCATACACCAATCACATCGGCCAGTACCAAAATTGGTAGCATGATACCACTGGAAACCTGACCTCCAAACACATTTGCTAATATGGGCACAGACATCATGCCTGCACCGTGGACACCAGTCTTGGCCATACCAATGAACAACGCAACAACAAGGACAAGGGCGAAACTTGAATAAGCGAGGTGAAAAGAAAAAAAATGGATCAATGAGTAGCTTTAAAGTGCTAAAGCTAATGAAAGGATTCAAAAAAAATATCCCGAGTTATATATCGGGATAATTTCGTATAAGAAAACACGGGTTTTTAAAACTTGCTAATTTTTAATGTGGCGTTATAACTTATCTTACTAAGATCCGAATCTGATAGCTATTTGGTACCCTACTCCCGTTCAAATATTTTTAAAAGCCATTGGCCTATTTCTCCAACCTCTTCAGTCCACTCTCAATAAATGTTTTGGACATCCATTGGCCACGTAGCATCACCCCCTCTATTTTCTTTGTTTGGCTAATGTCTGTTAGTGGGTTCCCACCTATTAGAATAAGATCAGCAACAGCACCCGGCTTAATCACACCAGCATCGGACAAGTTTAAATATTTCGCAACGTTCACGGTCCCTGTCAGCAGTGCTTCATATGGAGTAAGACCTGAGGCTACCAAGTATTGTAACTCATTGTGTGTTGAAAACCCAGGTACATTAAATACCTGTGGGGCATCGCAGCCGAGCAACAACCCAACTCCGTTCTTCTGGCATTCGAAAATTAATTTTCTTCGAAGTTTTATAAAGTTCTCCATTTTGACAACATCATACTTTTCATTGGCCACTAAGTTTTTCTTACTCTCTACCCATTGATTCACAGTTTCAATTTTCATGTATTTACTATCCGGATCATTCCTAAAACTATCTTCTGTAAAATTCGGAGCAAACCAACGATCGGCAAGTGATTGAGTGGGTACTACCCAAATATTTTTTTCTTTTAACCCCTGCATCAGCTTTGGAATACGAGTTTCATCCACGCGGTCGGCAACAAACATGGCAAAAAGACCTGCCTGTTGTTCGGTCATAGTTTCGATGTTGGGAACCAACCCTTCTATAAATCCATCGAGGTGGTCGATTGAAGAGTAACCCGCATCAATAGCTCGCCATACTCCCACCCCGAATGATACATGTCCTACAAATGGTATCCCAACTTCGTTAGCAGTAGATGAAATGGCACCAAAAGTTTCTTTCGTGAGGCCTGGATGAAGTTTGAGAAAATCATAACCAGTTTCTTTTTGCTTACGTACCATATCAATGCCATACGCGGCTGTCTTCACACTTAAGCCACTAAAAGATGGCCCCGTTGTAAAAAAAAGTGGCCCAAGAATTTCACCACTATTTATTTTACTTCGTAGTTCAATGTGCCTTGGATGTCCAAGCATACCTCTTATTGTGGTGATGCCGTTAGCTGCAAATAAAAAAAGCACTTCCTTCATAGGCTCAAGATCATCAACCGGGGGTACGTGAGCATGCATTTCACCTAAACCTGGAATCAAGTACTTACCTCTCCCATCAATTACCAGCGCATTTTTACCAAATGCTAATATCTTACCAATAGCAACGATCTTTCCATCTTTCACGATAACAGTTTGGTCGTTCACGATTCGTTCTGAATCCATCGGCACCACATTGACAGCTTGAATTACAATCTCGCGTTGACGCGAATCGCTTATTCCCTGGCCGAAACTGATTCCGCAAAACAGGAGACTAAAGAATGTTAATAATTTTTTCATGATACTAATCTAAGAAATGTTAAGCAGTTGTCCAGAGATACGGTGATAAAAACCAAAATTCAATAAAATTTTAGATAAGTTATTTTTAAGTTTGAAATGTTACTCAGAAAAGTTTTAAGGTTTCAAAGAATTATACTAAAAACTATGGCGTACAATGAAAAACTTGCTGAACGGATAAGGCTTGCCCTTTCAACAACAATTCTTGAAGAGAAAAAGATGTTTGGAGGTGTCGCGTTTTTGGTGAACGCCAAAATGTGTGTAGGCGTCAACCAAGACGACATGATGCTCAGGTGTGAACCAGAAATGCCCGATGAGCTCCTTTCTAAAAAGGGAGCAAGGCCATTTGACCTTACTGGCAAACTAATGAAAGGTTGGTTGCTGATTGGCACGAACGGAACAAAAAATCAGAAAGACTTTGACTGGTGGATAAAAACTGCTGTTGAAGGAAATAAGAAACTTACGGCACCAATAAAGAAAAAATAAAAGCGATTTGAAATACAAGGGAAGATAATATCCTCAATTGGCTATTCATACCGAAGTGATTTTACTGGATTGGTCAACGCAACTTTCAACGTGTGAACACTTACAGTCAGTAGCGCAATCACGACAACGGCAAACCCTGGCAGAGCAAATATCCACCACGACAATGAAATGCGGGAGGCAAAATCCTGAAGCCAGAAATTCATTATCCATGCAGCCAATGGAATTGATAAAATAATAGCTGTTCCAACCAAAACCACATAATCTTTGCTAATCAGACGAAGCAGACCGAATAGCGAGGCACCTAATACTTTGCGGATGCCGATTTCTTTTGTGCGCTGCAAAGCTGTGAGTGACGATAACCCAAACAATCCAAGGCACGCTATAAAAATGGCAAGCCCCGAGAATATCCCAAATATATTTCCAAACTGTCGATCGGCCTGATATTGCTGATTGTAATGATCGTCTAGAAAAAAATAATGAAATGGATTACCAGGAAATACTTCTTTCCAGGCCGCTTCAAACAGTGCCATCGATTCTTTTACCTGTCCGGTATTAAACTTAACCGAGTAAAATCCATCCGGGGCTTCATCGTAACGAAAGATTAATGCATCAAATGATTTCTTAAGCGATTCCTGATGATAATCCTTCATTACACCGACAATTTTGAAGGTATCGCCCCAAAAATAAATCTGATCGTTGATAGCATCTTCAGGTTTTGCAAATCCCATCAATCGACTGGCTGTTTCATTCAATAAAACATTTTTATTTTCATTAACAGCCTCGTCCGAAAATTCCCTACCAGTTACCATCTCCAAACCAAACCCTTTTATGAAGGCGCCATCTGTCATGATAATTCGATATTGATTTTGCTGATCCTCTCCTTGACTTAGTCTTCGTATACCACCAGCATTCCAATCCGGTTGGCTCCCCGGCACTGAACTTGACGCAGTGACAGAAATTACATCAGCGTGATTAGAAATCTTCTGTTTGAATACCTTATACTTTTGCTTGTAGGTGGAATCCGTTACGCTTGGTGATTGCATCACGACCGTCTGTTCGATATTAATTCCTAAGTTTTGTTTGCGCATGAAATTAATTTGCTGATAAACAGTAAATGTTCCAACCATTAGCGTAATAGATGCGATGAACTGAGTCACCACCATTCCTTTTCTCAACCAAACACCGTGATCCGAATTTTTGAATTTCCCTTTTAATACTTCCACTGGTCGGAAAGATGATAATACAAACGCAGGATACAATCCCGACAGCAGTGCACCAGATACAATCAAACCAATCAGCACTAGCCAAAACACGGGTTGTTGAAAAAGTTGATAGCCAAGTTCCCTGCCGGTGATGCCGCTGAACCAAGGTGTCAGCATAAATGCAAATGCACCCGCCAGCATAACAGCTACGATATTTAAGAACAATGACTCCGTCAAAAACTGTTGAATAAGCTGAGAACGAAATCCACCCATCACCTTGCGAACGCCTACCTCGCGGGCTCGCTCAATTGACTTTGCCGTAGACAAATTAATGTAATTGATCCAGGCAATTATCATAATCAAGATGGCCACAATTGACAGAAAATTAACCGATTGTCTGCTTCCATTGGGTTTAAACTCCATAATAAAATCCGAATCCAGATGAATGTCTGAAACAGGTTGAAGATGAAAGACCATACCTGCATTAAACTGTTTTAAATCTTCACCATTTTGCTTTAGTACAAATGCTGGAAGTTTGGTTTCAAATACTTTTGCATCAGTATTATCATCTAAAAGTATATAAGTCATGAAACCATCCCAATTCCAGGAAGTGACAGGATCATCCCAAATTTTTTGCAAGCTGGTGAAAGATCCCAGCGCATCAATCTTCATGTGAGTGTTTACTGGCAAGTCTTCGAATATGCCCGACACCTCATACTCTCTTCTTCCATTAATTTTTAAGAATTTACCTACTGGATTTTCATTCCCAAAATACTTTCTGGCCAGGGATTCAGACACTACCATCTTGAATGGATCATTCAACACTACAGAATCTATGCCCTCCAATAATTTAATTGAAAACACTTTAAAGAAATCCTCTGATCCGAAATACAAGTTGTCCTCTTTGAAAAAAGTATCTCCGGTTGAAAGTGTGACACTTTGCTTAGTAAGCCGCACATAGTTACTTACCTCCGGAAAATTGGCCTTCAGGTCAGGACCAACACCAGCCGCCCCAGCTGCCCACCGTGTGGAGAGTTCACCTTTATCATACCTATCCAACTGCAATCTGAATATCCTGTCTTTTTTATCCAGAAAATTATCATAACTCAGCTCGTGTAAAACAAATTGAGCAATCAGCATACATGCCAGCATACCAATAGCAAGCCCAGCTACGTTGATGAAAGTAAAGCCTTTGTTTTTGGATATGTAGCGCCAAAGCGAAGTGAGGTAGTTTTGAAACATAGTGGTAAAGTTATCTAGCTTATACTCTAATTAATTATAAAGGTTACAAAAATCAGCAGCTCCAAACAGCGCTGACTAAGTAACAAAAATTATTCATATCGAAGTGATTTTACAGGATTTGAAACGGCAGCTCTTACCGTTTGGGAACAAATAGTAATCATCCCTAGAACAACAATGACGGAAATACCAATGAAGACAAGGCCAGGTGTGATCTCAGTCTTGTACGCATAGTTATCAAGAAACAACCTGCTCATAAATAAACTTATTGGTGTCCCAATCACAATGGCTACGCCTATCATCATGAGAAATGACCGACTTAAAAGAACAGCGATGTTGGAGACACTAGCACCCATTACTTTGCGCACACCGATTTCCTTCACCCGTGTTTCAGAAGCATACATGGCCATTCCTAACATACCCAGACAGGCAAGGCATATCGCCAGGAATGTGATATAACCGATTATCGCTAAAATATCTGTAAAGCCTGCATCAACATAGGCTTGATCAATCTCTTCCTCCATCATTTTATATTCGAGTGGATGAATAGGGTCTAGTTTTTTCCAAATGGGGCCAAGGGCGGCCAAAACGTTTTCACATTGCGAAGGCAAGATTGCTGCGCTTAGAATTGTAAGTTGAGAAGGAACATACCGGAAGGCCAACGGACCTATCGTATAGTTAAGTGGTCTGAAATTAAAATCTTTTACCACACCCTTAACCACCAACATGATGGAGTCATTTACATAAACAGATTGCCCGATCGCAGAGACAGGATCAGCAAAACCAAAAAGTTTTAAGGCTTGTTCATTTAAAATGATATGCTTCTCCCGATCACTTAATGTACCATGATCAAAATTTCCGCCTGCTAAAAACTTAACCTCAATATTTACAAGATAATTTTCGTCTGCAATGAATTCCCTCATTACAAATGGTTCCTCCTGAAGCGATCGTTTGTAATCACTTGAACCATCCGCCCAAGTGCCAAGCGCGTGGGAGATACCACCAACCTGAAGAACGCCAGGAACTTTTGCCAGCTCGTTGGCCAGCTGTTGAAATTCAGTTCCTTGCAATCGTACATTCAAAATGTTTTTGTCATTAATGCCATAGTCTGTACTCACCATAAAATCAATTTGTCGGTAAATGACCATCACAACAATTACAAAAACAATTGAGAGCGTGAATTGAACAACCATGAGTACTTTTCGGAACGTAAGTTTGGAGTATATCTTTAGATTACCTGCATCCTTAAGTACCTTAGCGGGCCGAAATGCTGACAGGTAAGCCGCTGGAAGCAATCCTGCAACAATTCCCACTGCAACGGCAAAGAAGAGGAAGATTCCATACAGACTCATGTCTTCTTGTGGATTTACAGAAAATTCTTGCGTGATGTGAAGTTGCATAAAGGCGGGCTTTAAAAATTGGAGTAGCAGGTAGGAAAAAACTAACGCCACCAAAGAGAAAACAATAGTTTCACCAATAAATTGCATAAACACTTGCCAGCGCTGCGCACCTACAACCTTGCGTACACCAATCTCCCTTGCCCGAGACAAGCTTTTAGCAATCATCAGGTTGGTATAATTGAAACAGGCCATGATCATAACGATAGCCGCGAGCACACTCATAAAAATGCCGACCATTTCTGGCAGCCCGTTGCCCATTTGGTTTGACAGTTCAGGTCCAGGTGTAATTTTTGTTAATGGATGAAGATAGAATTCGTATCCTCGATCACGGGTCTCCAACTTCAATCCTGCATACTGTTTTTTGCTAATCTCAGCCAAAGCTTTTTCAACCTCATCTGTTGATCTTCCATCACGCAGTTTAAAGTAGACATAGTTGCGATAGTAGTTGTTCCAATTCTCAAGCGAAGCACTCACCACTCCATCTGCCTCGAATTTGGGCAAAGCCGTGAGAGAAGCAAGCGCCTCAAATTCAAAGTGAGTTTTTCCGTTAAATTTTTGCAGCACACCGGTAACTACAAATTCCCCAAACCCTTTCAAGGTCATTGTCTGGCCCAGCGGCTCCTTCTTTCCAAAAATCTTTTCAGCCGCTTCCTGTGTGAGCACTAAACTGTTTGGTTCTGTTAGAACCGTTGAAGGATTCCCTTTCTCCAATGGAAAACTAAATACTTCCAGAAACGAAGGATCTACCATAAGCCCCTGCAATGGAACGTTTACGTTACCATAAACAGCATCGCCTCTCAAACTCCTGTTAACTCTTACAACGCTTTCGGTAAAAGAATAATCATCTTTCAACACCTGACCGATAGGAAGTGGCGTTGATGCATAGGGCTCACCTCCTCCACCAGTACGCAACGCCATTGTATTGACACGATAAATACGGTCAACATCGCGATGGAAATTATCGAATGTGTACTGTTCCTTCACAATAAGAATGATAAGCATTCCCAGGGACATGCTTACCGATAAGCCTACCAGATTGATCAAACTGAAAGATCGATTCCGGAAGATATTCCGAAAGGCAGTGATGATCATGGATTTAAGCATAAAGTAAGAATTTTATAAAAATAAAGGTGATCACTTCATTGCGCTCTTCAAAAAAAGTAGGAATCAACCATCAATTCTATATCTTCAACTAGCAGATCAATGCTTTGAAATTATTCATATCGAAGCGTTTTGACTGAATTGGAAATCGTATGAGTTTTCAATTTCAGGATAATCTGATTTTAAAGTTGGTGCCATTTTCGGGAAAGAGGTGGCACTCTTAAAAATCACTTCACCCTCTCGATAATTGTCATACTCAACACGGTACAGGTTGTCAGCATGTTGATGAAAATTATCGTAACTCAACTCATCTTTTACGTACTGAAGAATGAGTAAACTTGCGGCCAAGCCAATCGAAAGACCCAACACATTTAAGATAGAAAAACCTTTGCGTCTGGTGATCTTGCGAAAAGTAACAAGCAGGTAATTTTTAAACATGAGGTTGGATTTAGTTTACCCAAATGACAAGTATAGTGCCACCAGGTAAGCTCTAATTAGAGGCTAAAAAAGGATCAAAAAAAGTCCATCATGTGCTGATGTGGACAAATACGTCCGCCAACGGACGTTGCACTGAAATCAGAATTTACCACGAACAATCGAATTTACTATAGGGATTATAGTGCAAGGATTTATATTTTTGCAACAAACTCACTATTTAAAAGTAACCGAATGGGACGCGTATTTGAAAAGAGAAAGCACAAAATGTTCGCTCGCTTTGATAAGATGGCAAAGGGGTTTACACGCATAGGCAAAGACATCGCCATTGCAGTTAGGCTTGGTGGCCCATTGCCTGAAAATAATCCAAGGTTGCGTATGGCCATTCAAAATGCGAAAGGTCTTAACATGCCCAAAGACCGTGTTGACGCAGCAATCAGACGCGCCTCTACAAAAGAGGAAAAAAACTTTGAAGAGACTATTTATGAAGGTTACGCTCCTCACGGAGTACCAATAATTGTTGAGTGTGCTACCGACAATCCTACGCGCACTGTGGCCAACGTTCGGCTTCTGTTTTCCAAAAACAATGGCAGCATGGGAAATTCAGGTTCGGTCGCATTTCTGTTCGAGCGCAAAGGAGTTTTTAAATTTGATCACGACAAAATTAATCTTGAAGAACTCGAATTAGATCTGATCGATGCTGGCGCATCAGAGATAATCAAGGAGGAAGATGAGATAATTATCCATACGCAGTTCACTGAGTTTGGTCATATGCAAAAATATATTGAATCAACCCAACTTGATGCCAAGAGTTCTGAACTGCAATATATTCCAACCATGACAAAAGAACTAAGCGAGGCTGATCAGGACGAGGTATTGAAATGCATCGAAGCCCTTGAGTCTGATGATGACGTGCAAAACGTCTACCACAACCTGGCGTAATTATTTTGCCGTTTCAAGCCCTTTAAAGGCTTTCCATTTCGCTTTTTATCTTAGTTTTGTAGGTCTGTGAAACTAAAAAGGAGGCTTTAATCTAGTTTTTGATTCCTTTTTTTGACCTAATACAAACTAAGGCTAATGCGGTTCGCCCTTGCCCTGTTGTTCGTTCTATTATCCATGCATTTTGCTGTAAGTCAGAATGTTGAATCGTTTGGGATTTTTGCAGGAATAAACGCTCCGTTCACGCTCGATAAAGGATTTCAAAAAGATCCACGTTACTATGGAGAGCTAACTGTCCGCTCCACACCTTTCGGTTTCAATTACGGAATGGATTATATGGGTTACGGTTTTTTAATATCACCTTCCTATACTAAAATTGGTCAAAAATTTATTATTCAAAATACAAGTGGTGGTCATGCAGGTACACGAGATATAACCATGAATTATTTCAGTGTACCCATCTCACTAAAATTGCATGTAAACGATATTTCTTTCTTCCGCCTGAGCTTGGTGGCATCGTTGAATATTAATTTTTTGTTGGAAGGAAAAGAGACTCAGAATTTCGTTGCTGCCAAACTAAAATACCCTGCCAAAGTTTCAGTGCCTACAAGCCCGGGCTATGTTGTATCCTATGATGGCGTATTTGTGCCAGCGGTTATTGATGAAATTTATGTTTCTAAAGACAAATTTAAACCCATTCAACTTTTTGCCGGAATTGGCTTTCGATCCGACTTCGACTTAAATGATAACTGGAGTTTTAATTTTGATGGGCGAGCGAATTTTGGAATCTTCGAGTCACGCAAGAGCAGCTACCTTCAGCAATTGCAAAACCCGAGTGGGCCGCCAGATATAAACGGAAGTCCGGGAGCACCCGATTTGTATGGAATCAGACGCGATGTTTATATATCCATATCGGTTGGGTTTTCACGCATTGTTGTAACAAAAAAAGAATTTAAACCAAAACGAACCACAGTTTCTCCAGCAACAGCCACTCCGGCTAAATCAAAACGCCATACAAAAAAGCCATTGAGCAAAAAGAAGAGAAACTAGGCTTGATAAATAAATGACTCTTTCATGTAGTCTATAGGAAATAAATTTCCCCACTACTTGCAATTCCATTCCACCGGTCTATCTTTGCGACTCAATTTCCAAAACGGTCCCATCGTCTAGGGGTTAGGACACCAGATTTTCATTCTGGTAACACGGGTTCGATTCCCGTTGGGACTACAATTTGAAGCCCGACTATTTGATTGTCAGATAGTTGGGTTTTATTTTTAATACCTGTGGCGCTTTTCTAATTGTTATTGGATTATTTCAATTCAAATTCTGCCTGTTTCGCATCTCTCGAATTTCCACCAACAAATACTTGAAATTTGCCAGGTTCATATCCAAAACTCAAATCAGATTTGTAAAAGGACAAATCGGAAACATGAATGACAAACGTTACTGTTTTTGTTTCTCCAGCCTTCAGGCTAATTTTTTGGAATCCTTTCAATTCTTTAACTGGCCTTGTTACTGATCCAACTAAATCTCGAATATATAGTTGAACTACCTCACTTCCATCCCGCTTGCCTTTGTTGATAACATCAATAGAGACTTGTAAAGAGTCAACTGATTTTATTTCACCTGCACTAAGTATAATATTCCCATAGTCAAATTCAGTATAGCTCAACCCAAAACCAAATGGATAAAGGGGATCATTGGAAACATCGAGGTAGTTAGACTGAAACTTTTGAAACCACGCTCCATTCAATGGCCTACCCGTATTTTTATGCGCATAGTAGAGAGGCACCTGTCCAATATTTTGTGGAAAGGTAGTCGTCAATTTTCCGGAAGGGTTTACATCGCCAAACAAGACATCAGCAATAGCATCACCTGCTTCGCTGCCACCAAACCATACATTCAAAATGGCGGGCACGTTTTCTTCTTCCCACTTTAATGCTAAAGGCCGGCCTGTAAATAAAACTAATACCACAGGTTTACCTGTTTTAAGAAGAGCCTTTACCAGATCCCTTTGTGTTTCTGGAATTTCCAGATTAGTACGACTGGCAGCCTCTCCACTCATTTCTGCTGCCTCTCCTACTGCCGCAATAATTATGTCTGCATTCTTTGCAATCTTTATCGCTTCATTACGAATATCTAAAGCCGATCGCTTATCGCGA
>JAENVX010000158.1 GCA_016650355.1 Bacteroidia bacterium
CTGAAAAAGCTGATAAATAAAGATTTCAAATTTTAATAAGCGTTCTTCCAACTGAAAAGATGTTTGTTTTTGTTTGAAGGAGTTCCAAAGCTCTGGAGTTGTGAGCTTAGGTTTTCAATTGAAAAATTGAGTCACAATAAAATATAATATCGATGGGCAAAGTAAACAACCCAATCCGGTATAGAATGTTGCAGTAATTGCACCATAAGGGACAAGTTTGGGATCTGTAGCAGCAAGTCCCGCAGCTACACCACTTGTGGTACCTATCATTCCTCCAAACACCATCGCAGTTTGTGGATTATTCAGACCAATCGACTTAGCAACAATTGGTGTACCTATTGTTACAAGTATTGACTTGATCGCACCAGCAGCAATGCTGATCGTTATAACTTCCGAACTTGCACCGATAGCACCGCCTGTTACGGGCCCCACAATAAAAGTACAGGCTCCTCCAGCTATGGTGGTAATACTTTTAGCATCCGTGTACCCCATTGCAACAGCAATTGCGGCACCAACAAAAAATGAAAGTAAAATCCAATAAAAAGAGAGAGAATCCCAACAACGCCTGATTTTTTTATTTCTAAAAAACTGGCACCCATAGCTGTGGACACTATAGTAAAATCCCTGAACATAGATCCGCCCAATATTGTTAAGCCCGATAAGCCAACAATATCTGCCGCTCCATTCTTGCCACCAGTAGACACACCCCCGATGTAAGCCAATATGAGTCCGGCAATGATTGCAATAGCTGACCCTGGAATTTTCTTCAATGTGATTTTCTCTGATACTTGTGAAGACACATACATGATAACACCTGTAACCAGTAGCGCTACAACAAAACCATTTTTTACAAAAATATCGAAGATGTATTGCATTGTCTTAATCCTTCATTTTTGATTTACTTAATTTTGAAATGTATGGAATCATAAAAAAGCAAATGGCAGTAGGTATTATTCCTGCAAGGACAGCTACCATACCACTTGAGATTGCCCCTTTCACATTTTGAATGGATGACATGGCAACGATGACGGGGATGTACATTTTATTCCAAAATTCGATACCACTCTCCATCTCTTTTGTAAACCACTTTTTGCGATGCATCCATTGATTAACTAAGATCAAAAAGAGCATTGCAAAACCGACACCTCCAACATTAGCATCAATGTTGAGAACGCGACCAAGGAGTTGACCAATTATTTGGCCAATCAAATAGCAACCAGCCAGGATAGCTACCCCGTATACCAGCATATTAAAATAATTTCTTTATGTCATTCTTCGTTACTTTGCCCATTGCATTTCTGGGGAGATCTTCCACCACCAAGTATTTCCGTGGTATCCGATATGCTGGCATCCGTTCCCTCATCCATGAACTAAGAGTTGGAATGTCAATTATTTCGTTTGATACAACTGCCGCTGCCACAAGCTCTCCCCACTCTTCATTTTCTAATCCTACCACCGCGCAGTCTTTAATGGAAGGATAAGTTCTTAACACCTCTTCAATTTCAAGTGCAGAAATCTTATAGCCACCTGATTTTATAATATCAACAGAATTCCTTCCCATTATTCGGTAGTAACCATCTTCAAGGACAGCAACATCTCCAGTTTTGAACCAACCATCTTGCGTGAAAGCATTTTTTGTTGCATCGGGTTTATTCCAATATTCTTGGAATACATTATCTCCCTTCACCAATATTTCCCCGGGTTCGTTTTTATTGACATCATGATAATTTTCATCGGCCAACCGAATAGTAACACCCGGTAATGGCATTCCAACATGGCCTGCTTTTCTTTTACCTTCATATGGATTGCTAAGCGCCATGCCAATCTCAGTCATGCCGTATCTTTCGAGTAATGTGTTCCCGCTGATTATTTTCCATTTTTCCATCACCGTTATTGGTAGTGCAGCTGACCCTGATACCATCAGTCGGAATTTCTTCATAGCATTCGATAGAATAATTTGCTCATGAGCTGGAAGCGATTCATAATGGGTTATCAATTTGAAATAAATTGTTGGAACCGCCATGAAAACATTTATATCTCCACTTTTAAAAACATCAAACACGGTTGCAGGGTCGAACTCTTGCAAGAATCTGCATTGAGCCCCACTATTCAAAGCACAACTAACTACGTTGATAATTCCGTGAACATGATGAAGCGGCAGCACACACAGAATAGAGTCCGTATCGGTCCATTTCCAGTCTTTTACCAGCATGGATACCTGTGCTTGCAAGTTCTTATGCGTGCTGACAACACCCTTGGGTAAATTTGTTGTTCCACTAGTGTATAATATCATTGCTCTCCTGTCCGATGAGATTGTGGGTAGCTCTTGTTCGGCCATTTTCAGATTAGCACCTAAAACAATCATTCGAATCTGTTGCTGTTCGGCAAGATTCTTTAGTTGAGATTTATATTGAGGAGAGACTACCAGAATTGACGCTTGAGCGTCTTCAATTGTATATTGTAAAGATGGCAAGGGATGAGACAAACAAAGCGGTACTGCTATTCCACCTGCACGCCAAATTGCCCATTGAGTTTTTACATAATCGAAGCCTGCATTCACCATAAAGCAAACCCGTTGTTCATTCAAATCATTGGTGCCTTTTAGCAAGAATGAGGCAAACAGGGCAGAGCTAGCTAATAACTCTTCATAGGTGTGTGACCGTCCATGGGCAACAATTGCAATATTATCAGAATGTTTTTCGGCTGACTGAACGAATTCGCGCATGAGAGCAGATTTATTCGAACGTATAGCTCATGTCGCCTTCTTTTCCATCCTTGAGTTGTATACCTAGTGCCTTTAAGTCATCGCGAATTTTGTCGGAGAGTGCAAAGTTCTTGTCTGTTCTTGCTTTCTTACGAAGCTCTATCAGCACGTTGATGGTGCCATTCAACAATTCATCATCCTGCGCTTTCTCTTCTTTCAGTCCCAATACATTTTCCATGAATCCGATATAGGCATTCTTAAAAGTTGTGAAACATTCAGAAGTTAATTTATTTAACGATAAGTTTCCTGACTTTATATCGTTTATTCGTGCAGACATTTCAAACAGCACTGCTAATGTTTTTGCCGTATTGAAATCATCACTCATGTTCAAATAGCATTCATCGACTAAGCGATTAAGTTCTGTTTCTAACGCAGCATCGCCTTGCTGGCTGCCTGGATGATCAAGCTTTTTAATAATGGCTAATGCATTGATCAATTTCCTAAATCCCTTTTCGGATGAGCCCAGTGCCTCATTTGAAAAATCTAGCGTACTGGAGTAGTGCGATTGTAACATAAAGAACCGAACAGGCATTGGGCCGAATCCTTTTTCCAACAGCGGGTGATTTCCAGAAAATAACTCGGAAGGCAAAAAGGAATTGCCCAGCGACTTACTCATCTTTTGTCCATTAACTGTAAGCATGTTCGTGTGCATCCAATACTTGACGGGGTCTTTACCATTAGCGCCAACCGCCTGGGCTATTTCGCATTCATGGTGTGGAAATTTCAAATCCATTCCGCCACCATGAATATCAAATGATGATCCCAAATATTTTGTACTCATTACGGTACACTCAATATGCCAACCCGGAAACCCATCTCCCCAAGGGGAGTGCCACCTCATAATATGATAGGGCGAAGCCTTCTTCCAAAGAGCAAAATCTATTTTGTTGCGCTTTTCATCTTGCCCATCCAATTGGCGGCCACTTTCCATTAGCTCTTCAATTACCCGACCCGAAAGGATACCGTAATTATGTTTTTCATTGTACTTCGTTACATCAAAATAGATTGAACCATTGACTTCATAAGCAAAACCGTTTTCGATTAATTTCTTTGTGATTTCAATCTGCTCTACGATATGACCAGTTGCCGAGGGTTCAATGCTAGGAGGCAAAATGTTAAACTGCCTCATTACCGTGTGGAAATCTTCCGTGTAATTTTTTACTATTTCCATCGGCTCCAACTGTTCGAGACGAGCCTTCTTTGCTATCTTATCTTCGCCTTCATCCGCATCATTTTCGAGGTGGCCAACGTCTGTAATATTCCGAACATATCTTACTTTGTACCCAATGTATTTTAAGTAGCGAGTGATAATATCAAAAGAAAGAAATGTCCTGACATTTCCGAGGTGAACATTGGAGTAAACGGTTGGGCCACAGACATACATGCCCACATGCCCCGGATTTACGGGTTGAAATATTTCTTTATTTCCGCTGAGGGAATTGGTAAGTTGGATGGGGAATTTTTTGTACACTGTTTTTAATGAATTTGAATTGCGAAAATACATATTATTGATAACGTAATGCGAATCGGGATGAACTTTGCATAACCATTTACCTGATGTTATTACACCTATGGACTAAATGTTAGGGCAGAATAATTTATATTTACCATACATCATTGTATAATTAAAATCAACGAGCATGAACCGAAGAGACATTATTAAAAATTTGACTGTGATACCTTTCGCGGGAAGTTTTTTACCGTTCACATCATCGGCATCGCCAGCAGGCGAAGAGGAAGTCCTTTCTGCAGGCCCGCTTGCAATTGGCCCGAATATTTATGAGTCCATTGGAGTTGAGCCTGTTATTAATTGCCGCGGCACATTCACCATTATTGGTGGCTCTGTGGAGCGACCGGAAGTTATTGCAGCGATGAAGGCAGCCGCAGGTTTCTTTGTTCAGTATGATGAACTGGCTACGGGCATTGGGCGAAGGTTAGCTGAAGTTACAGGGGCTGAATGGGGAATGGTTTCTGCTGGATGTGCTGCTGGATTAAAGCATGTGACCGCAGCATGTGTGACAGGAGGTAATCCAGAGTTACTTATCAGAATACCAGATTTGTCTGGCTTTGAAAAAAATGAAGTAATTATTCCCCGGCACTCACGAAATGCCTATGATCATGCCATCCGCAATATTGGTGTAAAGCTTATAACTGTTGATACGGCCGAAGAAATGGAAAAGGCAATCTCTTCAAAAACGGCCATGATTTATATTATGGCGTATGGTGATTCCGATCCAGGTCAACCACTTTCATTGGAAGTAATTTCTAAACTAGCTAAGCCAAAAAATATACCCGTACTAGTTGATGCTGCCGCAGAGGTACTAACAATTCCTAACGTTCATCTCAATCGAGGAGCAACTGTTGTAGCGTACAGCGGAGGAAAGGCAATTTGCGGACCTCAATGTGCCGGATTATTACTTGGCAACAAAGACCTTTTAATGTCTGCCTGGCAAGCAAGTTCTCCACATCATGGCCCAGGCAGAGATAATAAGGTTGGGAAAGAGGAGATGCTGGGCATGTTGGCTGCTGTTGAGGCCTGGGTCACGCGTGATCACAAGGCCGAGTGGAAAACATGGCTATCTTATCTGGACACTATTGCAAAACAGGTCACTAAAATTAATGGTGTTACAACTTCGGTGCTTGAGCCAACAGAACTTTCAAATCGTTCGCCAGTATTAACGATTACGTGGGATCCAGATAAATTAAATATCACCGGAGATGAAGTGGCAGAGGATTTCGCGAGAAACAAGCCAAGGATTGCAGTAGGAAGTGGTAACGAAAATGGAAAGACTTCCATCAATATAACTACCGGACAAATGCAGCCAGGCAATGATGCCATCGTAGCGGATCGGGTCTACAAAATCCTTACTCAAAAAAGGAGTCCACGATCTACTGCTATGAAACCTGCTGCCGTCACCATTGGTGGTCACTGGGATGTCACCGTTGAGTTTTTTAGTGGTAAAAGCACCCATAAAATATATATCGAGCAGGATGGCAATTGGATTCAAGGAACGCATACCTCGGATTTTTCTGTTCAGGAAATAGGAGGGATGATTGAAGGAGATCAGGTAAAGATGAGGAGCCGAATTCATCCTCCTGGGGATGGAATTACCTATTTGTTCTCAGGCACCGCTACCAATGATTCGATATCAGGTTCAATTTATCTGGGAGAATATCAGAATGCAAAGTTTACCGCCAAGCGATCAGGTTATAAAAATGAACGTAAACGAATTGTGATTCCAGGTGGTCCACCATTAGCAACCTAACAACAAAAAAATAGATCAATGAAATATTTTCAACACGTATATCATCGAGTGTCAATGATGTTGGTAGCACTTTTCTGCCTTTTGCAGGTTCAAAGTCTATTCGCACAAGAGATTGATATCTTATTAAAAGGTGGACATGTTATCGATCCAAAAAATAAGATTGATTCTAAAATGGATGTTGCAATCCTCGATGGAAAAATATCACAAGTAGCAACTGATATTGCAACTAAAAATGCGAAGAAAGTAATTGATGTCAGTGGATTGTTTGTAGCACCGGGTCTGATTGATATGCACGTCCATGTTTTTATTGGCAACGATTTAGACGCCTACATCGCGAACGGGCCTACCAGCGTATCGCCAGACGGATTTACTTTCCGTTCTGGTGTAACTACTGTAGTAGATGCTGGTTCTTCAGGTTGGAGAAATTTCCGACAGTTCAAAGAACAAACTATTGACAAAGCCCAAACCAGGGTGCTTGCTTTATTAAATGTTGTTGGTACTGGAATGGTTGGTCGCTATGAGGAACAAGATGTTGAAGATATGAATCCCGTGATGAGTGCACATATGATTAATAAGCTTTACCCAGATATTATTGTTGGCATCAAAGCAGCACATTACTGGGGTGATTTTACACAAGTGGATCGGGCGGTTGAAACAGGTAACTTGGCTAAGGTACCTGTGATGGTTGACTTTGGTGAACATGATCCACCACTCTCCATAGAATCATTGTTTATGCAACACCTTCGCCCTGGTGACATCTTTACACATACGTTTTCCTACGGACCAAAACAACGTGAGACAGTCGTGGACGAAAACAACCGTGTGAAGCCTTTTATTTTTGAGGCTCAAAAAAGGGGGATCATTTTCGATGTTGGCCATGGTGGTGGAGCCTTTTCGTGGCGGCAAGCGGTACCTGCAATGAAGCAAGGTTTTAAACCAGATGTCATTAGCACGGACTTGCACACGCAGAGCATGAATGGGGGGATGAAGAGTTTAGATAATGTGTTGTCAAAGTTCATCAACATGGGCATGACTATTCCGGATGCCATATCACGTTCTACTTGGGCTCCTGCCAACGTTATAAAAAGACCAGACCTTGGGCATTTGAGTGTAGGCAGTGAAGCCGATGTAGCTGTATTCAATATAAGGAAGGGAGATTTTGGTTTCTTGGATGTTCGTGGAACAAAATTAAAAGGAACACAGAAATTGGAAGTTGAGCTAACCATTCGTGCCGGCAAAGTAGTTTGGGATTTAAATGGTATCAGCGCCTCTGTGTGGGATGTGAAATGATGCTCAAGAAAACCGCTTATAATTGAGGACTAGGGCTATCATATTATCGTCTTTATTCCTCAGCATGTCTGCCGTTGCTATGCAAGCACAGGAGATCGATATCCTTATAAAAGATGGAAATGTTTTTGATCCAAAGAATAAAATAAATTCCAGGCTGGATGTTGCCATAGCCGATGGTAAAATAATTAAGGTTGCGGCAAACATTTCTACAGATAAAGCGAAGAAAGTAATTGATGCAGCAGGAATGTCCGTTTGTCCAGGATTGATTGATATCCACACACATGTATTTGTCGGTAACAAACCAGATACTTTCGCAGATGGCGTTTTAAGTTTATCACCTGATGACTTTACATTTAAGTCTGGGGTTACTACGGTGGTTGATGCAGGAACTTCAGGTTGGAGGAATTTCCCAACCTTCAAAGAGCAGGTCATCGACAGATCCAAAACACGCATCCTGGCGTTTTTGAATATCGCTGGAACAGGGTTGAGTGGAAAGGCAACTCAAGAAGATATCAATGATATGGATGTTGATAAGGCATCAGAAGCCATTCAAAAATATCCGGAAATTATTGTGGGTATAAAAATTGGTCACTATGAGGGTGGCGAATGGACACCTTTTGATCGTGCATTAGCTTCCGCTAATAAATCTAACGTACCTCTTCTTGTAGAATGTCACTTGCCTCAATATTCTTTGGAAGACCAGTTGAACCGTATGCGTCCTGGAGATATCATCACTCATTCCTTCGAAAAGATTTCTGAACGTGCGTCTGTGATAGGTAATGATGGCAAGGTTAGGCCATTTGTTAAAGAAGCTCAACAGAAAGGAATTTTATTTGATGTAGGACACGGTGGTGCGGGCTTTTGGTTCAGTGAAGCAATACCAGCATTTCAGCAAGGACTACTGCCAAATTCCTTTGGCACTGATCTTCATCGCTTTAGCATGAATGCTGGCATGAAAGACGTGTTGAACCTGATGTCGAAGTACTTGGCAATGGGAATGTCAAAAGAAGATATTATTATGAGAGCTACCTGGTATGCCGCAAAATCTATAAAACGTGAAGATCTCGGAAATTTGAGTGAGGGTGCCCCAGCCGATATTGCCATACTCAGTTTGCGAGATGGAAATTTTGGCTTTATTGATGCAGGTGGGAATAAGATTGGGGGTCGTCAGAAATTTGAAGCTGAATTAACCATTCGAGCGGGCAAAATAGTGTGGGATCTGAATGGAATTTCAGCGCAGCTGTATTCGAAATAGTATTAAAATCAATATGTTCAATGTCAAAGAATAATTTACTTCAAGCAGTTTTAATTTGTCTTGTCTTGGCAAATGTTATAAGATGCTCCAAGCCAATAGAATTACCTGCAAGCGATTCAGACAATGGTGGCCTTTTTCTTCCAGGTAATTTTGAAGCTTTGGTCGTGGTCGATAGTATTGGGCGCACCAGGCACATTGCAGTAAATGCCAATGGAGATATTTATGTTCAATTAAATTATTCTCAAGACGGAAAAGGAACTATTGCGCTTCGTGATGTAGATCACGATGGAAAAGCTGACAGTATCGTTCACTTTGGTGACTATGTCGATAAAGGTCGAGGCGCTACCGGTGTAGCTATTCATAATGGATATCTCTACACCAGTACAAGAAAAATGATTTATAGAAATAAATTAAGAGAGGGGGAATTGATCCCTTCAAGCGAGACCGAAATTGTACTTACTGACTTGGACGAAAATGTTGACAAGAATTGGCACACCACAAAACCAGTTGCCTTTGATAACAAAGGAAATATGTACGTTCCATTCGGTGCCCCTTCAGATGCATGTCAGGATATGAAAATGTATGGCCCAGTTGGTATTCCTGGAGGAAAAGGGTTGAATCCATGTCCCGAACTAGAGACACATGCAGGAATATGGAGGTTTGATGCAAATAAAATTGGATTAACTCAAGCTGATGGATTTAAATTTGCCACTGGCATTCGAAGTGTGGTGGGAATGGAGTGGAATCCTATGGACGAAAGTCTATATGCAGTGGGAAACGGAATTGATAATTTTCATACCATTTTCCCCGACCGCTATTCATCCTGGCAAGCAGCCGTACTTCCATCAGAGACACTTATGAAAGTGACGGAGGGAACAAACTATGGATGGCCCTATGCTTATTATGATCAGATACAGAAAAAGAATGTTTTGCAACCAGGGTATGGAGGTGATGGGAATATCATTGGAAGAGCAAGTGAATTTGACGAGCCCGTTATCGGTTTCCCAGGACATTGGGCTCCAATGGATGTAATGTTTTATCACGGGAATCAGTTTCCAAAACGATATAACAACGGTGTCTTTGTCGCATTTCATGGCTCTACTGATCGTCCACCGTACCCGCAAGCTGGGTACATAGTATGTTTTGTTCCCTTTGATAATGAAGGAAAAGCAATTGGCGAATGGGAAGTTTTTGCGGATGGCTTTACTGGTGTTGATAAAGTTGTCAACACAAGTGATGCCGTTTATCGACCAATGGGGTTATCGGAAGGCTCGGATGGCTCGTTGTATATCAGCGAATCTGAAAAAGGAAAAATTTGGCGAGTGATGTATAAAGGCAATAAAAATAAATTTGGAGAAACAGAATTAGCCTTAATGGAAAAAAGAAAATCCAGGGATTACATTCGCACACCAATCGAAGGCGTAGATAACAGGCAGGAAGGTGATATGTTGAGCGGCAGAATACTGTATGAGTCTTATTGTGCCGCATGTCATCAAAGAGATGGAAAAGGAGATAATAATCGCTTCCCACCACTAGTGGACTCTGATTGGGTAACTGGAGATGAAACGCGCCTTATAGACATCGTCCTAAATGGCCGTCAGGGAGAAATTAAAGTTAATGGCAAAACATACGATGGATTGATGCCACAGAACCAACACTTAGAAGATCTTGCTATTGCCTCGATTTTAACTTATGTCAGGAAAAGATTTGGCCATGAGTCTGCACCCATTAGTGCTTTGAGGGTTGGCAAAATTCGAAGCACGCCAATCAAGAAATAATTTCATATTTAAAATTGTAGCTTAATTTCATAAACAATACAACAATGAAAACTTTAATTCTACTTTCGATGATGCTGTGCTTTTTATCCCTTGCGTACGGACAAATTTCAACGAACAAAAATTATAACCTCTTAATCGGTACCTATACGAGCCCAGGCAAAAGCAATGGTATCTACGTATATACATTCAATGTTGAAACTGGAGATTTTAGTCACAAGTCAGAAGTGGGAGGCATTAAAAATCCATCCTTCCTTGCGATCAGCAACGATAGAAAGCACGTATATTCAGTAAGCGAAATCGGTGATCGAAAAGGAACTATCAGTGCCTTTGTCTTTGACGCCCCTTCTGGAAAACTTACTTTTTTAAATGGTGTAACTTCAGGTGGTGATGGTCCGTGCTATGTTTCTGTTGACAAAAAAAATAAATATGTTTTTGCAGGTAATTATAGTGGAGGTAGTTTATCTGCTATTCCTATTAACGCTGATGGCACTCTAAGTGAAGACATTCAATCTATTAAACACTTTGGGAGCAGCATAAACAGAGATCAGGACAAGGCACACGTTCACGCTACTGTCTTGTCACCAGATGACCGCTATCTGTTTGTTCCCGACTTAGGCACGGATAAAGTAAATATTTACAAAGTTGATATCAACCAATCCAAGCCATTAACTCCAGCGGAACCAGCTTTCGCTAAAGTAGAGACGGGCAGTGGTCCGCGACATTTTACATTTCATCCCAATGGAAAATTCGCATATGTTATACAAGAAATTACAGGGCTGGTGACAGGGTATGATTATAAAGATGGTAAGCTCACGGAGAAGCAAACTGTTACCATGCCTTCTGCAGGATTTACTGGAACAATCGATGCAGCCGATATTCATATTTCGCCTGATGGTAAATTTCTTTATGGATCTCTACGAGGAGATATTAATGAAATTGTTATTTACGCAATTGACTCGAACGGAAAACTAGTATGTGCTGGGCGCAATTCTACAATGGGGACAGGACCACGTAATTTTGCAATTGACCCCGCTGGGAATTTTCTGTTGGTAGGTAATCAAAGAAGTGATGAGATTGTTATTTTTAAGAGGAACCAAAAGACCGGATTGCTTACGCCTACCGGAAAAAATATTTCAATAGGCGCACCGGTATGCTTAAAATTTGTTGCTGCTGATTGAGGACTAACACTTTTTTTTGACTGACGATCTACTATAAATTAATTATATGGCTGCTAAAGTAAATACGTTGCGTGTGCTCGTTGTAGGATGTGGAAACATGGGGTCGTCTCATGCCACGGCATATCATAATCTCGAGGGTTTCGAAATCTGTGGAATTGTTTCCTTAGGAAAAAGTAAGGAAGTGTTGAATGAGAAATTGGGAGGTGGCTACACACTTTTCAATGACATTGACAAGGCACTTGATAGTACTAAACCAGATGCCGTATGCATCTCAACCTATCCGGATACTCATGAAAGCTATGCTATCAAAGCATTAGAGAGAGGATGCCATGTGTTTATTGAGAAGCCGTTGGCGGATTCTGTAAAAGGTGCAGAGCGTGTAGTGGCAGTGGCAAAAAAAGTGAATAAGAAATTAGTAGTTGGTTATATTTTGCGTCACCATCCTTCCTGGGAACGGTTTATTCAACTCTCGCACGAGCTTGGAAAACCATTGGTGATGCGAATGAATCTTAATCAACAAAGCCATGGGAGCATGTGGACACTTCATCGTAATCTTATGAATAGTCTAAGCCCAATTGTTGATTGCGGTGTACATTATATTGATGTCATGTGTCAGATGACGAGGAGCAAACCTGTTCAGGTTTATGCCATTGGCGCACGACTCACTGAAGAAATACCTGCGGGCAATTATAACTATGGTCAATTGCAAATACGATTCGAGGATGGATCTGTAGGATGGTATGAAGCAGGGTGGGGACCCATGATCAGTGAAACAGCTTTTTTCGTGAAGGATGTTATCGGACCAAAAGGTTCAGTATCTATCGTAGCAAAAGAGGCAGGTGGAAGTGGTAAGTCCGATTCTATTGAATCACATACGAAAACAGAATCACTTCGATTCCATCATGCCGATCTTGATAAGAATGATCAGTTTTTGAAAGAAGATACCTGGATTAATTTAAAAGATGAACCAGGTCATCAGGAGTTATGTAATCGCGAGCAACTTTATTTTCTAAAATCTATTCGGGAAGATATTGACCTCAGTGACCATATGCGGGATGCAGTCAACAGTTTACGTATAGCATTTGCATGTGACGAGTCTGTGCGAACCGGAAAAGTTGTTTCGTTACTATAGTCTTTGCCGGATCAAAGCGAATGTATCTGCCGTCCTGAATATTATTAGCCGAGTTGTCAGCAGGCATAAAAAATCTCATTATCAAAGGTGACCAATATGGAACCACTTTAAATAACACACTCTTCGAGAAAGGCAGGTTGATACCCGTTGTCGACTGCCCATTTGACTGCCGTTAAAACTTTTTCACGGTAATCAGGCTGATAGGCTTCATAGGATGGATAAAAATATTGTTCATGGATCATCAGTTCAATAAATTCTGATCTGCGAGGATTTTTCTTTATGTCATCCAACAAGGGAATAATTTGTTCAACTTTAAACAAATTAATAACCTGAGCAATCCTGACAAATGTTATGCCCTCTTTATTGTCTCGCCATATTGAGCGGTTAGTAAGATGTCGTCTTTGTTCAACGTTCAAGTAGTAGGAAACGGGGGAATCGTCATTATCAACGTTAAAGTATCCCACCTGGGTAGTATAGCCTTCATCGCGTAATGCCCTGCTGCCTTCCACTTTAGCTTCCCCCCAGTGAAGTGTGGTAACCGAACCAGTTAGTTCCGTTCCCGCAAACCTGTGAATTTCATTTATTACTTTTTCACAATCTCTTTTTACTTCATCATAACTAGCCTTAAGATAAGGGCGGTCTGGCATTTCCTGCAGGGCATGAAAGCTTAGTCTTAACCATTTTGCGTTTGCTATCCATTCATTTTTGTATTGCGTTGTCAATTGCGAAAGATTGAAGCCTTCTGTCTGGTAGAATATATTGATATGTATTTTGGTTCCATACGTATCATTAACTTGTTTAAGGAAATTGAGATAGGGGTTTTCAAAAATCGACTTGTATTTTTCTGAGTTAACGGCCAAGTCTTTCAGAAACCAGATATTGTCATCTAAAGAGAGTCTGTATTTACCGGTGAAATTTTTCAGCCAGAATATCGTGATGCTTTGTTTCTGACCAGAGTTCCTTTCCACCGCTTCAATCACATTTTTATAATCTTTCAGCAACACGTCTGTCAAAAACAGGCCATCAACATACTTTGCGTCAATGCCATTTACCTGTATTACACTGCTTGAAGCAGCTTTGATCTTAATGGTGGTTAGCAAATGGCCATTGACCAAAGTTCCATCGTTCATGGCATTTAACATATCTCCATCAATAGGACTGGAAAAGGTGAATCCCTGTTCTTCAGCCTTAGAGGTTAATGCTCTTGCCATTAGCACGGCACCACTAGCTGCCCCGGCAATTTTTATAAAGTTCCTACGTTTTATTTTCATATTGTAATCTGCTACTGTTTTAACTTTATTGCCATTAGCATTCGACAATCTTTCACAATTCTTTCAATGCCTAGTACGGATGATAACTATAGCGATTAACCAGGGCGAAGCCTTATGATCATGCCGCCATCCACGGCAAGGTAAAGAAATCCATCGGGTCCTTGTTTAACATAACGTACTCTCCATTTTTGATCCTGCAATATTCGCTCTTCGTGAATGACTTTGTTCTCCTGAAGTTCAAGCCGGTTTAGATGTGTCAAGA
>JAENVX010000159.1 GCA_016650355.1 Bacteroidia bacterium
AGAACTTTCTGCCGATAACACTCAAACACTCAAACAAAAAACATTTGATGTGATGAAGAAGATGATCGAGGATCAGAAAAAATAACTTTAGTATCTTCGAATAATGCATTAACCCAAAATATTTGCTAAGCAATTCGCTTCTTATGATTAAATCTTTCTTTTTTATTTTTATAGGTGGGGGACTCGGTAGTGTGCTACGATTTAGCTTAGGCAAATGGATCAGCTCGCTGCATACTTATTATTTTCCGTTCGGAACATTGATTGTAAACATTCTCGCTTGTTTTATACTTGGATTGGTTATCGGCTTGGCCGACCACAAACAACTATTCTCTCCTGACACGCGATTATTCTGGACCGTTGGATTTTGTGGAGGGTTCAGTACTTTCTCAACCTTTAGCAATGAAACGTTAGACTTGTTACAAGGAGGGTTTACACTAAACACTTTTTTTTACGTTACCCTCAGTCTATTGCTGTGCCTCGCTGCTACATTTGGTGGATTGTATGCTGGAGAGCACATTTAGTAGTTATAGCGGCATAAACACTACCTGCTTGGTTTCAAAAAACTCCTCCTTAAAATAATCGGAAAGAACGTAAAGACTGTATGGTTTTTTCAATACATCCAACTCCTCCTCCAGGTCACCGCCCTTTAGATATAGTATTCCATTGTCCAATGTGTGACGTGACTCCTCTTTGGTTTTCGAATGTACCCAACCATAAAACTCTTTCATGCGGGTAACCGCCCGACTGATTATAAAGTCATATTTGGTCTTCAACTCTTCGGCACGCTTTTGTTCAGCTACAACATTTTGCAACCCAAGGGCTGAAGCAATTTCTTTCACTACCGTAATTTTTTTTCCTATCGAATCTACAAGATGAAATTTCGTTTCTGGAAAAAGGATGGCTAGCGGTATGCCTGGAAAACCTCCACCAGTGCCTACATCTAACACAGAAGCACCCTCGTTAAATGAAATTACTTTAGCAATGCCCAATGAGTGAAGCACATGATTTATGTAAATGTTATCAATGTCCTTTCGGGAAACGACATTAATCTTATCATTCCACTCTTTGTATAAGGGACCAAGTTGTGTTATCTGTTTCAACTGTTGTTCCGAAAGAGAGGGGAAATAATGGAATATGCGGGCTGCGTCTTGCAAAATTTTATAAATTAGGGTTAATTCATTTTCGATTCAAACGCTATGCACTTCTGTAAAGAATTGAAAATTGGATGTAAAACCAAAATTAGATGAAAGCCTTCACAAAACTACCTCTCGCATTACTTTTCCTTTTCATTCTTGTTGGCTGTAGCCCTAAACAGGATACACGTGTTGAAATGACATTTGAGGAAAGAATAGATTCTTTATTCTCCACAGTTCCTGACTTTAGCGGTGTTGTTTTAGTGGCAGAAAAGGGTAGGCCTATCTATGACAAATTCTTTGGCTACCTTAATTTTGAATCGACAGGTACGTTAAATGCGCAAAGTGTATTCGAACTGGCATCGTTATCCAAGCAGTTCACTGCTATGGTGATTATGATGTTAAAAGAAGAAGGCAAACTAACCTATGACGACTACATCGAAAAATATTTACTGGGACTACCCTATAAGAATATCACAATACGACATCTCCTCACCCATACTTCTGGGCTCCCCGACTATCAAAAAATTATGGACGAAAATTGGGACAAAACCAAAGTAGCCGGCAACGAAGATATTTTGAAGTACCTGAAAAAGTATCACCCTGAAAAGCAATTTGAACCCGGAGAAAAATATGAATATAGCAACACCGGTTATGTTCTGCTGGCCAGTATTGCCGAAAAAACTTCTGAAAAAGATTTCGTTGAGTTTTGCAGAGAAAGGATCTTCGATCCACTTTCCATGTTTGATACTGATATCAGAAGCCAGAAAGAAAAAGAGCTCATTGAAAATTTTGCTTTAGGCCATATCTACGTTATGGAAAAACAACGTTATGTACGTGCCGATTCGTTTCCTGCCAGTAACTATACAATTTGGCTTGGTAATCGAAAGGGCCCTGGACGGATAAGTTCTACCGCATCCGATCTATTGAAATGGGATCAAGCACTATACTCAGAAAGACTAGTAAAAAAAGCAACACTGAAAGAAGCCTTCACGCCCATGAAGCTGAACAATGATTCATTATCCAACTATGGGTTTGGCTGGAAAATTGAAACCTCTGAACTCGGGAAAGTAGTGCGCCACAGTGGAGATAATCCCGGTTACAAAACTCACATCATCCGCTTTGTTGAAGCAGACAAAACCGTGATCCTTCTTTGTAATAATGCGCACGAAAAATATGGCGAGATATTGAAAAACATTGAAGAGTTGATAGTAAAACCTTACTGAGCATACTTATCCGGTGTTCCACCCTGGCTAGCGCTTACCTGGCCTACCAACTTTTGGTTATATGCTATCCTTCATTTTAAAGGCAGAATTTGACATTTTTAAGTCAAAACTTACACCTTAATTGAATATTTAAGTATTATTCGTAAGTTTCTATTTCTGACCTACTTATGAGACCTCTTTTGTTCAATTTATTGGCGATCCTTTCGCCTCTTTTTTGCTTAGGACAAAACGTAACGCAATGCGTTACAAACCTCGCAGGATATGAACTTTCAACCGCTGGGTTGGTCACTACAGTCTCCATCGGTGAGCCCGCGATTTTAACTCTTAGTTCCAATTCCAATACTGTTACGCAAGGTTTCTTGCAGCCCGAAATACTTCCATGTTTGAATCTTTCTTTCGGGTACTATCCAAACCCAACCAAGGGTGAAATTACAGTTGATGCCTTTGGCTGTGACGTAAAAATTCAATCTATTGAAATTCTGGATATGTGGGGAAGACTTATTTCAACACTTCCTCCCTCAAAAGACAATAAAGTTCAGTTGGGCTTTTTAAGCTCTGGCATGTACCTCCTAAAAATATTTCTTACTAATGGTCAATCTAACGCTTTCAACATTGTAAAAATCAGTCAGTGAAAATGAAACACTTTTTTATTTTCAGTCTATTCTTGCTCGTCTGTTTAATCTTTCCGGCAGCTGGTCAATCCCCTCAAGGAATAAATTATCAGGGCGTGGCACGTGATCTACAAGGCAAACCATTGGCCTCCCAAAATATTGCTGTGCGAATAAGCATACTAATGGATGGATCAAATGGCGAAACAGAATTTGCTGAGACACACATGGTTCAGACCAATTCATTTGGACTATTTATGTTGGTGATCGGTAATGGTAATGCCAGCAAAAGTTCATTTGAATTTGTTAGCTGGGCACTTGGGAACAAATGGCTCCAGATTGAATTAGACCCCGCTGGAGGAAATTCATTTCAAATCTTGGGGAGTCAACAGCTAATGAGTGTACCCTATGCGTTCTACTCAACCTATTCGGGCAATGGATTGGCAGCAGGACAGGGAATAAAAATTGAAAACAATAAAATTTCAAACACAGGCGATTTAGACAATAGTAGTGCTAATGAATTGATCACCAATGTATCTTTCGGAGTAGATAATAAATTGAAGATTACTGATGCGGGAGGCACAAGAGAAGCTGATCTTAGTTCTCTGGTTGGAGCAGCTCAAAATCTCTCACAGGTACTTTCGGTAGGCAGTAATGCAGGGGGACAGAAAATAGGCAACCTTGCTTTACCTACTGCATCAACAGATGCTGCCACAAAGCTATATGTTGATAGCCATACCGATGCAGATCATGATACCTCAAATGAAATACAGGATCTCGCACTTACTGGTAATACGCTGAAGATTACGAACAACGGAAATGCATCCGCCATTAATTTAGCGCCATACCTCGACAACACGGACAGGCAAAATCTTACATTAACGGAAACAAACCTTTCAATTGAAAATGGGAATACTGTTAACCTAAGTTCGATAATCCCTGTTGATCAAAACTTGTCCCTAGCAGGAACTTCACTTAGCATCAGTAATGGAAACAGCGTTAGTCTTACTCCTTTTCTTGACAATACCGATAGTCAAACCATAGCGATTCAATCCATAAATACAGATACACGCAATATCAGCATCACAGGAGGAAATAATCTGGACTTTAGTGTAGCAGACAATGATAATAGTAGCACCAATGAAATTCAAACGCTAACCAAGGTTGGATCACAAATAAGCCTAAGTGATGGTGGAGGATCTATCACACTCAATGACGACAGCAACACAAACGAAATTCAGGATCTGTCTTTAACGGCAAATACATTAAGTCTATCATCCGGTGTAACACCGGTTAATTTAGCCCCCTATCTGGATAATACGGATGGTCAAACTATATCCACACAACTTGTTGATGCAAACACCAGAAGTATATCCATCACAGGAGGTAATACTATGAGCATAGACGTTCGGGATGCTGACGCTAGTGCGGCTAATGAAATTCAGGACCTGTCGTTGGCCTCAAATATATTAAGCCTATCGAGTGATGCAACTACGGTCAACCTGGCACCATATCTTGATAATACTGACAGTCAAGCGCTATCCACTCAATCGGTAGACGCCAATACAAGAAGCATTGTAATTTCTGGAGGAAACACTGTCAATGTTGATGTTAGAGATACGGATGCTAGTATTACGAATGAAATACAAAACTTAGGAAATTCTGTTAGTGGTACCCAACGCACGATCACTATTTCAGGCGGGACAAGTACGACCATTGATGTAGCCGATAATGACAATGATGCAACAAATGAATTACAAAATCTTAGCCAGGTGCTCGCAATTGGAAAAGACGCAGGCGGTTTACAAATTCAAAATCTAGGAACACCGTCTACAGGATCTGACGCAACTACAAAAAGTTACGTTGATAATGCGATTGCAACAGCCATAGCAACAAATTATGCTTTTAAAGTTACGTACTCATTTATTAATTCGGGTAGCACTTTCTCAGATTCACCTATTGCCCTTACCGAAAGTATGGATGATTTCAATGTCATAGGTGGAAATAAATTTACTGCTCTTACTTCCGGAACCTATCTTTTTA
>JAENVX010000160.1 GCA_016650355.1 Bacteroidia bacterium
GGCACTTCATAATATTTCAAGGCCCACTCCAGCATGAAGCGAATTCTATTTGGAGTGACTTTGTAAACAATTAGTTCAGGGTTATCGATAGACCCAAGATAGTGTTGAAGCAACCGGTTTGTGTTCCAAATATCCTGAAGGATATTTCTGTCTGTTACAATTGTTACAACTCCTGTGATGCGAACCTGGTTGTGGTCATCATCCAAATAACAAAGTTCAACGTTTGAATTTTTTTCGAGCTCAGCTGTTTTTCCATAGCTTTTAAGATTGGCCACATACACTATAAATCCGTCCGTTCGAACAGGTGAAACCGGGCGAACACGCGGCTGATTGCCATCAATGGTAGCGAGCATTGGAAAACGGACTTTCTTAATCAATGCTTCAGCCAATTGGGGAACATCTTCGGGATTAACTTGTTGGGGGGCGGGCTTGCTCATAATGAAGTAGTAAGTAGTTCGGTTATTTCCAATTATCAAAAAATAGAAGATCAATTCCAATCTTTCCTCTAAATTGATCGCTCAAGAAAACTATTGAGCAGGTGCGTTTTATCTTATTGTTTATCGCGTTAGTCGCAATTGTATTAATTCCTTTTTTTATTTGGGGCGATACTTTAATGGCCTTCTTTTCAGCAGAAGGATCAATAGCCTGGCTGAGCACCTATGGACAGTGGGCATGGGCCATCGCTATTCTATTATTAATTGCAGATTTATTCCTACCGCTCCCGGCCACACTTATTATGTCAGCACTCGGATATATTTATGGGCCATTAGTTGGCGGACTAATTAGCGCAGTCGGTTCATTTATTTCCGGATCATTAGGCTATTGGCTATGCCGCATGCTCGGAGAGAATACAGCCATTTGGGTCTTAGGTAAAAATGAATATGATCGCGGAAAAAAAATCGCAACGAGTATAGGCGGTTGGGTGATTGCCCTTTCAAGATGGCTTCCCGTATTCCCCGAAGTAGTTGCCTGTATGGCTGGACTTACAAGAATGCCTGTCAGATTTTTTTACCTGGCACTTGCATGCGGTTCCCTGCCCCTTGGAATTACCTATGCTATGATAGGAAACTCAGGAACAAGTCATCCATTATTGGCCATTTGTCTCAGTGCTGGCCTTCCACCTTTGATTTGGTTCGTTGTCAGTCGCGTGTTGCGCGCAAGATTACCAAAATGAAGTAATGTCCTATGAAAAAGAATAATCTGATAAAGGTTAAATAAACGAAAATATCTTTTTCCGAAAGACTGTGTCATAACGCTACCTTTGCGCCATGCAAAATGACCTCCTGGCCGCCAATGCGGAATTCCTAAAAAATCTATCCATAGCCGAACTCAATGAAATGCAGTCTACCTTCATAGAAAAGGCTGCTTCCTATGAAAACCTAATGTTACTGGCACCCACTGGTTCTGGCAAAACGCTGGCTTTTCTAATACCGTTGGTAAATAAACTGAAGCAAGATGCCTCTGGCGTACAAGCCTTGATTGTGGCACCCTCGCGGGAACTCTCACTACAGATCGAACAAGTTTTCAGATCGATGAAGACTTCCTTCAAAGTAAGTTGTTGCTATGGAGGTCACTCAGTGAAAATTGAACAAAATAGTTTGAGTGAAGCACCTGCGGTAATTATTGGAACACCCGGAAGACTTGCTGATCATATTTTTAGAAAATCATTTGATGCACGAACCATAAAGCTGGTAGTACTCGATGAGTTTGACAAATCTCTTCAGATGGGTTTTCACGAGCAGTTGATTGTTATCTTTAAAGCCCTTGGCGGGAAACAGCAACATATTCTTACTTCCGCAACAAAGTTGGAAGTGTGGCCTGAGTTTTTACCCTTCTCCAATCCCGTAACACTTAACTACCTGAAAGACGAAGCCGAATCGAAATTAAGATTAAGGCTGGTGCATACGAGAAGCATTGATAAAGTGGAAACACTCATGCGGCTTGTTGCTGGCTTTAATCAGGAAGTCTGCTTGGTGTTTTGCAACCACCGTGATGCAGTGGAACGTATTAGTATTCTATTCACACAAAATAAATTTGAACACGGTATACTACATGGTGCGATGGAGCAAATTGACCGCGAAAAAAATCTGATAAAATTCCGAGGTGGTGCCCATAATGTCCTTATCGCGACAGATCTTGCTTCTCGCGGATTAGATATACCTGAAATAAAACATGTGGTGCATTATCAACTGCCTCCACAACAAGAAGCATTTCTCCATCGTAATGGGCGCACAGCACGCATGCATGCTGAGGGCCAGGCATATTTAGTCTTGGCAAATGATGAAACGCTGCCTGAGCACATCGACAAGTCAGTTGCAGAACTTAAGGTAAGCAACAAATTACAGCTACCGCCACCACCTTTGTATGCGTGTTTATACATTAGCGCAGGAAAGAAAGATAAAATCAGTAAAGGGGATATCGTTGGGTTGCTTACGAAAAAAGGGGAATTGCAAAGTAGTGACATTGGCTTAATTACAACGCTCGACTTTGCCTCTTATGTATCGGTGAAGCGGTCGCTATTAACCAAGGTCCTCAACAACATTAAAAACGAAAAACTGAAAGGAAAAAAAGTTAAGATTGAGGTAGCGAACTAGCCTGAGATTCAATTACTTCCCTTTAAATCGAAAACAATCTTATCTAGATAGTCTCAAAATAGAACAGGAGCCTTATATTCGGCTGAAAATACTTGAGTGGAAATCTATAAAATTCTTGTAATCATCCTGCTTCTCATCGCTGCTGTTGACTTGGTTGTCGGGGTAAGCAATGATGCCGTCAACTTCCTCAATTCGGCTATTGGTTCTAAAGTAGCACCATTTCGAGTTATATTAATAATCGCCAGCCTGGGTGTTCTAATAGGTTCGCTCTTTAGTAGTGGCATGATGGAAGTTGCCCGCAACGGAATCTTCAACCCGGACTTCTTCACGTTCGACCTGGTGATGATCATCTTCATGTCTGTCATGCTCACGGATGTAATTTTACTGGATGTCTACAATACATTAGGCCTTCCCACATCAACCACGGTTTCTTTGGTTTTTGAACTTCTGGGTGCAGCATTTGTAACAGGCGTAGTCTATTCCGTTGATAAATTTGGAGGATTTCCCAACCTCAACAACATCATTAACTTCAGCAGTGCCATCACAATTATTGGTGGAATTTTTCTTTCCGTAATCATCTCCTTCATTGTTGGTAGTATTATTCAACATGTTTCAAGGTTGATTTTTACGTTCAACATTAAGAAAACGATTAAGCAATTTGGGGCCATCTTTAGTGGATTTGCCATTACCACCATCACTTATTTCCTGCTGATAAAAGGTATAAAAGGAAGTGTACTAATTACGGATGAACAGACTGCCTGGATCATGGGCAATACTATCCCAATACTATTTGCCTCTCTGGTTTTTTGGAGCATCCTTATTCAAATATTCATGTGGTGGATTGATGTGAATCCATTAAAAATGGTGGTTTTACTTGGCACATTTTCGTTAGCCATGGCTTTTGCTTCCAATGACCTTGTAAATTTTATTGGTGTGCCCGTTGCCGGTTTAGCTTCATTTCAACATTGGATTAGTTCGGGCGAATCAGCAGAGTTGTACAAGATGTCGATACTCAACTCAAAACTTCCTACAGATTTCTGGATTCTATTGATCGCTGGAGTAGTGATGATCGTTACACTATGGACAAATTCCAAGAGTCGTAAAGTAACGGAGACTGAGGTTTCCCTTGGAAGGCAAGACGAAGGAGATGAAAAGTTTAGACCCAATTATTTGTCGCGTCTATTGGTAGGGCTTGCCATGTTTCTGGGCAGGATCATTGACACCCTTGTGCCCAAAAGTCTTTCAGAAAAATTTGCCAAGCGCTTCGAAAAAATTCATAGTAAAAAAGATAAAGAAGATGGTGATGCATCATTTGATTTGATTCGCGCTTCCGTGAATTTAATTGTTGCCAGTGTTCTAATTGCCTTTGGTACAGCCAACAAACTTCCCCTTTCCACAACGTTCGTGACCTTCATGGTAGCGATGGGAACTTCATTTGCTGATCAGGCCTGGGGCCGTGAAAGTGCCGTCTACAGGGTAGCGGGTGTAATTAATATAATAGGGAGTTGGTTATTAACTGCGCTCGTAGCGTTTACCGCCAGCGGCATAATGGCGCTGATCCTTTACCTCTCAGGTATTCCTGGGTTTTTTGTGCTCTTCGCACTGGCTGCTTTTCTTTTAATACGCAGTCATCTCGTTTTTGGAAGGAAGACCAAAGAGGAAGCCGTTGCAAATAAATTTTTAAACAGCGACATTCTCGATATTCATCAGGCAATTGAAGAAAGCAAATCAAGCACAGTTAAAAACCTAAAGACAGTCCGCAACCTGACTGTTCATAATCTTCAGGCTCTGGGTAGTGAGAAAAAAAATGCTTTGGTAAAAGCTAATGAGGAAATTGGAATCCTTCGTGAGCAAAATGAGAAACTTCACGGAAAGATTGTAAAACATATTAGAAAACTTGAAAAGGGCCGTCTCACCGCTGGACGTCTTTATCTTTTGGTATTCGATCTGATGCAGGACCTCTATCAAAGTGTAACTTTAATAAGTGAGGTGTGCACGAATCATGTCATCAATCACCATCCGTTACCAAAGAAAGAATACATGTCCGCCTTATCTGGCATCGAACGCGCCTTTGGGGACTATGTAGACGAAGTAATGGAACAAGTCGCTATGTTGGATTTCAAAAATCTTCAACACACTACAGACATTCGGATCAAATTGCTTGTATCCATTCATGATCACCTGGATAAACAAATCATCGACATTCAATCGGGAGAACTTGGAAGTCGAATGGGATTACTGCAAACACGTCTCTTGTTAGAAGTTCGGGATATGGTAAATGCCGTTCATGAGATTCAAACTCTTTACCATGATCTTTCGAAACCAGAACCAAAGGGCAGTTTGGTCAAAGAAATATCCAAAGGGTGACAAATAAGAAAGTCATTTTTTTAAAATTTTTCTCCTTATCAGCACTTACTTATCTTGTTCCTAAACTAAAACGTCAGCTGCACCGTTAAGTGGTTAGTTAGAAAACTATCAGTATGCGTTCGAGTAAAATAATTTTAATAACCTTTCTTTTGTTTGCCGCCTGTTTGGATGTAAGTAATCCAGAAGCAGATCAACTCACCAGTGAAATAAAAGCGATTAATGAGTACCTGGCTGGCGTATCGTTTCTAGAGGTGACCTCAGGAAATAATTCTGGCATTCAAATCGGCATTAAAAGTTTCGGCTCTGGCGCACCTCCACACAATGGTCAGACTGTTAAAGTCAGCTTCACCGGTCGTTTGCTTTCCGATTGGAGTATTTTTGAAACGGGTACCATAAATGACAAGCTTGAGAATATACCAATTAATGGCTTGCGATATGGCATTGAATCCATTCCGGAAGGTACTGCCGCAACGATCTTCATTGTCTCAACTTATGCGTTCGGCCCTTCAGGAACATCTACCGTTCCGGGCAATGCCACAATTGCCTATGAGGTTTTACTTGAGGAGGTTATTAAAACGGATCTGGAATTAACTCAATTCAAAAAAGATACAGCAGCCATTCATACTTATTTAAATGAACGCTCAATCGCTGCTACTAAACTTTCCAGTGGTGTTTGGTACACTTCCGATTCAGCTGGAACAGGTGCTTCACCAAATATTTATGACCTTATCACCTTTCATTATAAAGGGACAATACTTTCCAGCGGAATAGTTTTTCAGGAAGGAGATATTCCGAAGCAAATTATTTACGGGCTAATCGATGGGCTTAAAATTGGCATACCTCTTATCAACACAGGTACAACTGCCACCTATTACATTCCTTCCGGTCTAGCATACGGACCCACAGCTAATGGTTTGATACCCGCTAATGCTAATCTTATATTTGAAATAAAGTTAAATGCTATTGAGTAGCTAGGGATGAAATTGAATTCTCTAGCTATTCATCGAGATTAAAAATTCCTGATTGTTCCGAGTACCCTTCATTCGATTTAGCAATAATTCCATTGCCTCATTGCTGTTCATGTCGGCCATATACTTACGTAAAATCCACACACGTGCTAACTCTTCTTCTTTTAACAATAGTTCTTCACGCCTGGTACCCGATGCCGTAACATCAATGGCGGGATAAACTCGCTTGTTCGAAAGTTTGCGGTCGAGAACCAATTCCATATTTCCTGTTCCCTTAAATTCTTCAAAGATTACTTCGTCCATTTTAGAACCAGTATCAATCAGTGCTGTAGCAATTATCGTCAACGATCCTCCTCTCTCAATGTTACGCGCTGCACCAAAGAAACGTTTCGGTTTATGCAAAGCATTTGCATCAACACCACCGGAAAGAATTTTTCCTGAGGATGGCACGACAGTATTATATGCTCTGGCTAAACGGGTGATGGAATCCAATAGGATTACCACATCATGTCCACACTCCACCATGCGCTTGGCTTTTTCCAACACGATGCTTGCAACTTTCACGTGACGTTCTGCTTGTTCGTCAAAAGTAGAAGCAATTACTTCCGCCTTTACACTTCGCGCCATGTCTGTAACTTCTTCCGGGCGCTCGTCAATCAACAACACAATAAGATAAACTTCTGGATGATTTTCCGCTATTGCGTTGGCGATGTGTTTCAATAAAACAGTCTTACCCGTTTTAGGTTGTGCCACAATCATACCTCGTTGTCCCTTTCCGATCGGACAAAATAAATCCAATATACGGGTCGACATGTTATCACCTGTAGTGCTCAATCTCAACTTCTCTTCTGGAAAAAGCGGAGTTAAATATTCAAAAGCAACGCGGTCACGAATCTCTTCGGTTGTCTTCCCACTTACGCTCTCTACCTTCAGCAACGCAAAATATTTTTCTCCCTCTTTGGGTGGACGAATTAATCCAGCGACTGTA
>JAENVX010000161.1 GCA_016650355.1 Bacteroidia bacterium
AGATTTCCCAAATAAATCCACAAGAGTGCCGAAGGAATGAACGCCTGAAGAATAAACTTCTTCACAGAAAATATGCACCATAGGGAGACAAAAAATAATAAAAGATGGATAACTGAAACTTTCTTTCGAAAAAAAAGTTGATCAATTTCATAGGTAATGACCCCCAGACAGGCCATCATGAGCGTGTCCTTTAACAGACCTGACCCCCAAAAGAAAACGGAAGGAATAAAAAAAGCAGCAAACGCTATCTGCCTATGCAACTCTGGATACTTCCTATAAAAAGTCAGGAAGAACATCCACATCCCAGCAAAACTCATTGCTGCAAAACAAATGGCTGTTGCAGAATAGGTTGAAAATGTAAAGAGATCAAAAAAGGCAGATAGTCGTATGATGAAGAATGCTGAAGGATCAGTGAAGAAAGGTATTTGACTAGAGTACTTATAAAAACTCCCGTCATGAACTCCGTCTGAAAGCATAATGTCGAATCCCTTTCCTGGGGAATCTACAAAAGCTTCCCAGATATGCCTGCTGCCATGTGTGTGAAAATTGTACGTGTCCCCTCCACTGTAATAAAACTGGTAAATGACGCCCAACGCAATTGCTCCAATAATTTTTATCGCAAGCGCAGGAAAGAAATATTTTCTGATGGTCGGATCTGTTACGTATGGCCTTATCAAATAGGCCAGTATAAAGAACAACATTGCCAATACCGGAGTAACAATAAGATCACGTAGTTCCACAGATCAATTAATTAGTCATCCTTCTAATCTCCCTTTTCTAATTTGTTCAACCTCCGCTTAGCATCTTTATACGCCTCGTCTTTGCGGCCAGATATCCGCTTCACTTCTTTAAAATAATTCTTTGCCGTTGCTTTGTCACCTTGTTGTTCGCTTATCTCTCCCAGTGCGATTAATGAAAAGAGGTAATATCCAGACTCCGTTGCACCAATCTCCTCTGCGTATTTCACGGCAAGTAAATAATACTTTTTCGCTTCGTCCAACTTCCTGCGGCCTTCATATAGCTGTCCTAAATAAAAAGCTGCGTATCGGCCACTCGTTGCTTCATAACCAACTTGTGCGCTGTCAATTCTGGCAAGAATATCTTTCCCTTCCTTGTCCAATTCAGTATTCATGCCTCGCGAATAAAGCATGCGGGCATAATATCTATGGAAGTAAGGATTATCGGGGTAGGTTTGATGAAGATACTCAGCTAATTGAAATGCCTGCGGCTGATTATTTTCATAGCTATTCGATATCCGCATCAACCACACCATGGCTTCTGTACGTGTGTAGAATGCATTGTAAGAAACTTCCTTTAATTGCTTGAGTCCAAGTTGCTTGTCGCCCTTCGGGAACAACCAGAGAACTGGCTTCAGGATCGGATAATTGTCGGGGACCCAAACGGAGAAATAATTGTAAAGTGCATCACCAAATAGCAGTTCAGGACTCAAATAATTTTTTTCTTTGCACTCCTCAAGATAGTTTAAAGCCGTCCTCCCAACTGACGCTGCCTTACCCCAGTTTTTACGCTCCTCATCGGCATACAACCGTCCTTTAAAACCATATGCTGCAGAAAGAAAAAAGGCAGCTTCGATTTTATACTCCGGAAAATTTTTGTGAAGATTCTCCGCTACCATAATCGTACTGTCCATGTAAGCCATAAAACGGTCATCATGTGATGTGTTTTTTGGGTTCGGCAAGATTTTCCACCATTCGCTTAGACCCAACAGAAAATAAGGAAGAGGATGCCAGGCATACTTTTGCTTAAACCACCTGAATTGTTGCTCTGCCTTCTCGAACTTAAAATTATAAAGATCGTTCAACGCCTGAGTGGCCTCAATCTGCACGGTAATATCTGTGATAAGGATAATTGTTGTATCCTTCTTTACTTGCGCGATAACAGAACCGGAGATAAAAACCAGAAATAGCGACAGAATAAAAAAATTACGACTTTCGGCCCTGCAGTTCATATAATAATCTCGAAATAAACGGAAAAACTTTTACCTCTCAATAGTAACAATCAACTCATGCAAACGATCGAAGAGACAAAATCGTTATTCGCAGCTAATAAGAGGCTTACTTTTATTTTGTTATGTTTAATAACCGTCCTTCTCCTTTACGTTAAAAAAACCTTCATTGAAAACGAGACTGCCGCGTTTGAATTTCTACAAGATCGGCCGGAAGGCGGCATTCTACAACTAATAAGTGCACTCCAATTTTTAACCATTCCGCTCATCTACCTCTGGAAGTTTACGGTCATTGCATTCGTTATTTGGATAGGGTGTTTCATGTTTGGGTATCGAGTCACCTACAGCCAGTGTTGGGGAATCACGGTTGTTTCGGAATATATATTTATTGTACCGGAAGTCTTGAAGATTTGCTGGTTTATGTTCATTGAAACAGATCCAAACCTACTTGTCATCCGTGCATTCTATCCTTTTTCCATGATGACTTTCTTCGATTATTCTGAAATCGACCCAAAATATGCCTACCCACTTAAAGCCTTAAATATTTTTGAGATCTTCTATTGGATTCTTCTTGTAACGGGTGTTCACTTTTTCTCCCGAAAGGAAAAAAAACAGGCCTGGATTATTGTGTTGAGCTCGTACGTGCTGATCTTTTTGTTTTGGATACTGTTTTACATTATTGTTTATAAATAATCCAACAGTTAGAAATGTTAAAAAGTTGGTTGCTTTTGCCCCTTACTCACTTACCCTTAAATTTTGGACTATTTTTCCTATTTTCGCCCCTTAAATTTTCCGTAAAACGATAGCATGAACTTTCAGAAGCTTAATAACATCACTGGATGGATTGTTTTTGGCATAGCGCTGATCATCTATTGCATCACTTTCGAGGAAACAGCAAGTTACTGGGATGTAGGCGAGTTCATTGCTGTTTCTTATAAACTTATGGTTTCACACCCGCCAGGAGCGCCTTTGTTTATGTTGCTTGGACGGATATTTTCTTTCCTTTCGTTTGGTGATGTAACCAAGGTTGCCTACTGGATCAACTTCATGAGTGTGCTTGCCAGTGCCTTTACCATTCTATTTCTATTTTGGTCAATTACACTCCTGGCGCGCAAGCTAATGGGTATCTCTAAACTGCATGAATTAACTTCAGAGAAAACGTGGGTATTGATGGGTGCCGGTTTGGTAGGAGCATTGACCTATACTTTTTCTGATTCGTTCTGGTTTTCAGCCGTGGAAGGTGAGGTGTATGGAATGTCATCCTTCTTTACGGCCATCGTAGTTTGGGGAGTTTTGAAATGGGATGTTATAGAAGATGAAAGCAAAGCGAATCGGTGGTTGATCCTGATAGCATACATCATGGGTTTGTCCATTGGTATACATATGCTTAACCTGGTTACAGTGCCAGCCTTAGGATTGATCTACTACTTTAAGAAGTATCAACCTAGTCGTTGGGGCATTATTGCCGCACTGGCTGTAAGTGTAGGCATCGTTATTTTCATCAACGACATTATTGTACCTGGGCTGCCATCTATGGCTGGTGGGTTCGAGCTATTTTTTGTAAACAATCTAAGCTTGCCTTTCGGATCCGGTGTGATTGTCTTTTGTGCGTTGATAATTGGTGTTTTGGTTTTCGGAATTCGCTATTCGCATCAAAAAGATAAACCGGTTCTTAATACTTTTTTACTTGCAACCACTTTTATACTTATTGGCTACTGCTCGTATGCGACCATTGTTATTCGATCCAACTTTGATCCTCCAATCAATGAGAATGCTCCGAAGGATGTTATGAGTTTTGTTAGGTATCTGAAGCGCGAGCAATACGGCAGTCGTCCTTTACTTTATGGAAATTATTTCACTGCAGAACCTGTTGGCGTAATCTATGGTGCCTCGGTGTACACAAAGGGAAAAGACAAATACGAAATTACAGACCGGAAATTTGAGTATGAATACGATGCCAGCCATAAAACAATTTTACCAAGAGTCTGGAATGCTGAACATAAAGCTACCTATGAAAGTATCCTTGGTTTAAAGGATGGCGAAAAACCAACATTTACCCAAAACATGTATTTCATGTTCCGCCATCAGATTGGCACCATGTACGTCCGTTACTTCATGTGGAATTACGCAGGCCGCGAAAGCGATGAGCAGGGTGCTGATTGGCTTGCACCTCCCAGCTGGTTTGAGAAAGTACCACAGGCGCTAGCTGAGAACCGCGGACGCAACAATTACTTCATGATTCCATTTGTTCTCGGTCTGATTGGAATGTTCTACCAATTTCTCAAAGACACAAAAAACTTCGCAGTGGTAGGGCTGCTGTTTATTATGTTGGGTGTAGCCATTGTGGTATACTTAAATTCCCCGCCCGTTGAACCGCGTGAACGTGATTATATCTACGCAGGGTCAACGTATGCCTTTGCCTTTTGGATTGGCTTTGCAGTAATTGCTATTGCAGAATTTTTTAACCGCTATCTAAAAAATCTTAAAACCTCTGCTGTTGTTGCAACTATGCTAGCCCTGTCAGCACCAACACTTATGGCTTTTCAGGGATGGGATGACCATGATCGCTCGGATCGATTTTTTTCAGTTGATTCAGCAAAAAATTATTTAGCTACTTGCGCTCCGAATGCGATTATCTTCACGGGTGGAGATAACGATACCTTCCCGTTGTGGTATGCGCAAGAGGTTGAAGGCTTCAGAACTGATGTTAGGGTTGTGGTCTTGAGCTATTTCAATACGGACTGGTATATTGATCAATCCACCAGACCGGCTTATGAATCGCAGGCTTTCCCTTACACATTATCCCTAAAAGATTATCAGCAAGGGGGACCCAATGACTATTTACCTTTTTCTGATTAAAAAATCAGCAGCATCGATGCCAAGCAATATATTGGATTGCTCAGTAAGAATTATCCTCAATTAAGAAATGGAGATCGGAATATTGTACCAAGCAAAATAATGACATTGGAAGTCAATGAATCCGATGTGATTGCTAAAGGCATAGTCCCCAAGGGAATGGATAGTCTTTTGGTAAACAGAATGAATTGGAAATTATTGGGTGGTGGTTTAGAGAAAAAAGACCTCGCAATTATTGACTTAATTGTAACTAATAATTGGGAACGCCCACTTTATTTCAACAACACATCACTTTCTCAGATTAATATAGATCTAACACCCTATATGGTTCAGGAGGGAATGGCGATGAGGTTGTTGCCTGTCAAGAACCCTGATCCTAGAAAGAACTTTGTGAGCACCGAAGTGATGTACGATAACATGATTAACAAATATCATTATCGTGGCCTTGATAACCCAAAGGTGTACTA
>JAENVX010000162.1 GCA_016650355.1 Bacteroidia bacterium
ACCCGGCAAGCCCTTCGTAGGTACCGGTTTTTCTTCAATCGGAAATATGGATTCGCCTGTGTCGCGATCCAAAACATAAACCATCCCATCCTTCCCGGCCTGTACTACCACATCCGTTGGTTTCCCATTATGCTTAATAGTAGCCAGGTTTGGTGGACACGGAAAATCTCGATCCCAGAGATCATGGTGTATTCCTTGAAAGTACCATTTCATTTTTCCGGTTTCTGCATCAAGCGCCACAATACAATTTGAAAAAAGATTGATGCCTTCGCGGTCACCTCCAAAAAAGTCAGAGGCAGGAGAGCCCGTGCCAAAATAAACTACCCCACGTCTTTCATCCACCGACATACCTCCCCAACTATTGGAAGCGCCAATTTTTTTGTAAGCATCCTCTGGCCAGGTATCATAACCAAATTCACCCGGCTGTGGCGTGGTGTGAAATACCCATTTCAATTTTCCCGTGATCACATCAAAGGCACGGATATGTCCTGGAGCCGCATCACCTCCTTCCGATACACTTGACCCGATCACAAACGTGTTTTTATAAATGACACCCGGAGAGGTTGCCGTCACTGACAAATCTTTTATCTCATGACCGACATCAGCAAGACCTTCATGCAGGTCCACTTTTCCGCTTTCACCAAATGTTGCAACGGGTTTGCCGGTTAACGCATTGACGGCATATAAAAAAGTACCGGCTGTATAAAGAATGCGTTTATCGTCTCCGCTTTGCCAATACGTAACACCTCTGTTTCTATTGAGTTTCTCCTTGAGAGGTTCAAATTTCCACAACTGCTCACCCGTGCCAGCGTTCAATGCAAACAAGTTAATTTCAGCCGAAGTGCCATAAAGAATTCCATTCACGACTATCGGTTGACATTGTATTTCTCTTGGACTCGATGGAGTCTTATTGGTTGAATCGGGTTTGTCGTTGGCGAAATAAGTCCAAGCAACCTGAAGGCTGTTCACATTGCTGGCATTGATTTGCAACAAAGGCGAGTATCGGTTGTTAGCATTATTTCCTCCATAAGCAGGGTAATCTTTGCCTGTTTGTAAGGCGATAGGCCCTTCATTCAGATCTGTATTTTTACAACTCACGAGACCTAAAAGCCCAAAAGCTATTATCCCAAATTTCATTTTGCTATTATTTCGCACGTGTAGAACTGGTAAAGTATTTTCCATTGAAATGTTTCGCCTGGATTAATCTTGAAATGGAGATAGGGCTCCGGGCATATTGTTTTTTGAGCGGACCAATACACTATTTTTGAAATCGGTTGATCGCAAGTGATTCGTACGGCTGCTCCGGTTTTATGATTTTCAATTTTGATATCATAATCTTTTGCACTGGCGCCAAATCCCGTTACGGATCTATAAAATAAATGATCACCTTTTCCAAGTTCCTTCAGGTATACTATTTTGTTATCCTTGATTTGTCCAAAGGCTCCGGTATCTTCGGCATCGCCATCAAGATTAAAAGGGAATGTAATATTGAAGTCTTGTCCAATTGGTTGATTATCCATCACAAAGAAATTATGATTGTAGACAGTCGTTTCAATGGATTTGTTTCCTGTATTTTTCAGTGCATGTAATAGAACCATTTCTGGTTTACCCTTTACTAGTTGCACCGTTTTTTTATAATCATAAGCATACATCGTATCCTCCAGCTTTTGCCTAAACTCAATCTGATTAGATTTCTTTTTTACTTTCCACTGGCCAGAGTTTGTAACCGAGTAGTAATTCGCAAAAGAATATTTTGATTCTTCCGGTTTGGAAACCATACCGATGCCTATCACTAAAAAATTATCTCCCGTCTTTGCTTCATCGTATCCAACCGGATAAAAAGCTTCTACCGGCCCCATGATGGCATCGTGCAAAGTGGGGCTATATTTTTCAAACCATTGCCCGAAGTATGAATGCCCATTATACTCCAGTTCTGGCATCACACCTGCCCAGTCAAATCGTGAACCACGATAATAACCTGCTTTACTATCGGGTAAATACAGGCGAGCGTGAATTAACCCGTTCGTAATTTCAGCCTGCGGAAATTGATCCAAAGGTTTGCTACCAAATAAGAAAATAGACAAGGCAGCAACAACGATATACCTTAAAGATTTTTTCATTTTTATCAGTATTTAGTTTTTACATGAAGTGAGGTTGTTCCTTCATGAATGCTATCATAGTCTATGCTTTGCGTGCACTTTTTTGGATTGATTCCATAAGGCCCCTCATATACCCTATGGCGAACAAGGTGCCTATTGTGCTGTACCCTGGCCTGTCATTATTGTCACCTGCCATGGTGGGTACATGGTCGGGGCGAATCGGACCTTTATATCCTATATCATAATATGCTTTCATGGCAGCATACATATCAATCTGTCCTTCATCGTGAAAGGTTTCAGTAAACTTGGTGCTGGGTACTTGGCCGCTGAGGTCTTGTACATTCCTGAAATGGACATAGTTGATCTTACCGGCTTTGCCCCATCTCCTTGTTAAAGAAGGTATGTCGGCTCCCATCAATGAAAAATTACCCTGGCACATGGTTAGCCCGCTGAATTTGCTGGGAACCAGATTCAACATGCGATCGAAATTTTCTACGCTGGTCATGATTCGTGAAATGCCTTTAATACTGTCTACTTGTGGATCATCGGGGTGTAAAGAAAGATTCATTCCAATTTTTTCCGCTTCCGGAACAACAGCCTTCAGAAAGTATTCCAGGTTTTTCCAAAGTATTTCCTTGCTAACCTGCCCGTGCTCAGTTACAGGCAATTTCTTTGCGTCCTCATTATCAAAGGAAGTAACCAATGCGCCCCCTCTGCCAACAGTATCCATTTTAGTTCTAAACCAACTTACTACTGGCATCCAGTTGTAACAAATAATATCCACTCCACCATATTGTTTCAGGTTTTTCATAAAGGTTATGAAGTTGGCGATTTCTTCATCTCTGCCTTCAAGGCCAAGTTTAGTTTTTTCACCCAGCGTGGGAGGGCCCTCCACCACATTCCATTTCATACCCAGTTTTTCCCATCCTTCTTTTGCAGCAGTAATCGCTTTGGGATCCCATGGTTTCAGCTCTCCTGAATTTCTAACACTGCTTACAGCGCCAAATACTTCCATTTGTTTTGCCAATGCTATTCTCGGTGAATCGAATCCGAAAAGAGCAAGCGAAAACTCCATACCGCCATCCTTTGCCAGACCAACGATTTTACCAGCTGAATTCTCTTTTGTGCGCCTGGGAATATCGGCCATACCAGAACTTAATCCAGCGATGGATACCGATGCTGCAATCGATACGCTTTTCTTAATGAAATTCCTGCGATTATTTTTCATGGCATTTAATTATTTATAATAATTTCTATTCGTCAAAATTTACAGTTGGTGTTTTCTTGTGTCAACTAATGGTATCATGTTTGTGTTTAGGAAGTGGCGAGCTTTTTAAAACAATTGTACAACTTGATCAAAACGCTGAACGAATATAAAACTTATCACTTACAGTCGCCACGCCACTCAAAAAACATTTTGATAGAAGATGGTATTAAAGCCTTGGCTTAATAGGGATTAATATCTCCTCTTTGGAGGTCTTCTTCCAAAGAGACGAGCCCTGACAGGGAATTTTGTGCATATTTGAAAGGCACCATGCAGTCAATGATTGCATGTGGTTTATATTTGTCTACCAATTCAGTGCTGTGCAACAACAAGTCATTCATAAATTCAGGAGTCATTGATTCTGATTTCTCGCGACTGGGCCATAGAAATCTGTATTTTTTAAATCCAACACGTCTGAATCAATTCACTTTCCATTATACTTCCAATTTTAGTTTACCCATTCTCCATTAATAAAAAGTTTATAATTCCTTACTTCAGCCCATAACTTAAAAATTAAATATGAAGCCAAACTATTAACGGCCCATCCAGCCACCATCCACTAACACAATTGATCCATTCATGTAGTTTGAAGCAGACGAGGCAAGAAACACTGTTGGTCCTGCAAAATCTGAAGCCTCGCCCCATCGACCCGCTGGAATTCTTGATAATATCGAAGCTGACCGTACAGGATCATTACGTAGCGCTTCTGTATTGTCCGTACTAATGTATCCCGGAGCGATCGCATTTACATTCACGCCTTTCGAAGCCCACTCATTTGAAAACGCCATCGTCATCTGACCGATTGCGCCTTTACTCGCTGCATAACCAGGAACGGTAATCCCCCCTTGAAAAGTGAGAAGTGATGCGGTGAAAATAATTTTCCCAGATCCACGCGCTACCATGTCTTTACCGATCTCGCGTGTAAGGATGAACTGAGAATTTTGATTTACCTCAATTACCTTATCCCACATTTCATCAGGATGTTCCACAGCGGGTGCGCGAAGAATAGTTCCAGCATTATTCACCAATATGTCAATTATGGGATGATTTGCTTTTACTGCTTTAATGAATTCGTAAAGAGATTTTCTATCCGCAAAATCGCAGCTATAGGCCGTGAACTTCCTTCCTAGAGCCTTTACAGCTTTTTCAACATCACTTCCACTTTTCTCTAATGTTGCGCTTACCCCAATGATGTCGGCTCCTGCTTCTGCCAGCCCTACGACCATCGCCATTCCTATACCTCGTTTACAACCTGTTACCAGCGCTACTTTTCCATCCAATTTAAATTTATCTATTATGCTCATGTTTTCTTAACTTAATTTTGACAGTCAATTAAATATTTCATTTCCGCAGGATTTTTACGTAGTAACATAGGGGCCATAGTCATCAAGGCAAAATATAAGGCTCCTACTTAAGCTCAAGTTGATCGATCATTTTATTATTTACTCCTTTTACTTTTTCAAAGGAAGCTATCATTTCCTGAAGCTTCTTATTATTTGTGTCCGCTAGATTTTGTTGCTGACCGATGTCTTCTGCAAGATTATATAATTGATATTCGCTTGAATTACCAAGTTCAATATTTACATTTTTTTCAATCGCGGGGCCACCGTGTGGAGGAATCATAACCCAATCACCTTGACGAAAGGCTGTTTTGGTGTTTGCTTCAACAATCATTTCCTGTCTTCCATTCTCGCTTTTCCCAAGTAAAACTTCGATGAGGCTTTCACTATCGTCTGTTCGAGCCTGACTTTCTACTAGTTGAGAAAGGGAGGACAAAAGATCAATTTGCGAAATTAATGCATTGGATATGGAAGGTTCAATATAGCCCTTCCAATAGGTTACAAATGGCACATGAGTGCCTGCCTCAAACAAACTATACTTACC
>JAENVX010000163.1 GCA_016650355.1 Bacteroidia bacterium
ACAAATTGGTTTTTTTTAATTCTGTATTCAAAGGTATAATTTTTATTCAAAGCATTAATGTCCAGAATAACTCGAGGCGAGTTATCTCCGTACATTAACACTCTGATTGTTGTTGTTCATTTTCTCTAAGGCTAAAGCTTCTGCTGGAGTCCGGTACATTAGAATCTTTCGTGGTCTGTTATTGAGTTGGTTCTGTATACTTTTGAGTTCCCTTTCAGGAACTAAATTGAAATCCGTCTTCTTGGGAAGAAATCTTCTGATCAATCCGTTTGTATTCTCATTTGTCCCTCTTTCCCAGGAGGAATATGGATGGGCAAAATAGATGTCAGTTCCCGTTTGCTCAGTAAGCCATTTGTGGTTGGACATCTCAAATCCGTTGTCGTAAGTCATCGTTCTTTTAAGGTTGGTGTGTAGTTTGTTTAAATGAATTTTGAATCCTGAAGTCACTGTTTCTGATTTCCTATCTTTCAATTTTATGATGTAGGTGAAACGTGTTTTCCGTTCCACTAAAGTAGCGATGGCACTCCCTTGGTTTGAACCTATCATCAAGTCTCCTTCCCAATGACCAGCTTCCATTCTGGCTTCTATATGAGGTGGACGTAAATCAATACTGACACCATCTTTAATTCTACCCTTTGCCCTACTCAACTGTTTAGAACTTCTCCGTCTGCTTTTATGGTAAGTGAGCAGAGCGATAAGTCTTTTGTTCTCTTTGCCTTGTGGTTGTCTGTAAATATGCAAGTAGATTGCTTCATGAGAAATTGTCATGATCTTGTCACCAGGATAGTCAAGTTTTATCCTTCCGGCAATTTGCTCAGGCGACAATTTACCCTCCAGCTTTTTGTACACATAAGACTTCAACTTGGGATGGGTTGAAATCTTATCCTTGTTGCGCTTGTTTAAGTAAACCTGAGTTGCACACCAATCAGCCAAGTCAGCATCATATGAACCCGGTGTATTTCCCCATGGATTTACCTCTCGCCCAATGGTAGACTTGTGCCTATTAAGTCGTTTTGCAATGAATGCTTTTGACTTATTCTGTGAAAGTAAGGTCTCTATGAGAACCCTCTCCTGATACGTTAATCTTCGATGTTTTTCTTTCTCCATACAACAAATCTAAAGGTTAGATTTGTTGCGTTGACTTATTGAATTCGGGTTTGTCCGACCCTATGTCTGGCAACGACCTGTGTATAAAGCGTGGCGTTTTTCCGATAGCAAGTGCCTGACGTCTTACACAGGTAGTCATCTGAAAGTTAAAAATTAAATTTCAGACTTCAACAGCCATGATTTATACACGCTGTTATAGCCTGGCCAGCATTATCAATCATCATCTTGGTCATCACGTTATAGAATGGCCTGCTCTCTGCAAAAATTGTTGCCAATTTGGCAACGAAATTGGAAGGAATTTTTGCTTACCTAATCTTCATAAAAAGACAACTCATAGGTGGAGGAATCTTAAACCACCAAAAACTGTTAGCCATTTCGTCTCGAAATTGGAACCAGTTTTTGCAACTTGATCTATATTGATTGGGTAGTCGCGGCTGGCTTGGCTATAACGTTTATGTATGAAACGTGGCTGGGCTTTCGAAGCTGCGTCCTGTCCCACGTGACCAAACGAAATTAATAAAACTATACTACAAATTTACGCTGCGCCCCAGCCATGTTTTATACATTTTGTTGTGTGTAGTGACCGCCTTACTCTGCACTGAGC